>CASUON010000366.1 GCA_949457475.1 uncultured Lachnospiraceae bacterium | reverse complement strand
ACAGGCTGGCTAACTAGCCGGACACTCCGTTTTAAACAGGCTGGCTAACTAGCCGAACACTCCATTTTAAACAGGCTGGCTAACAGCCGGACACTCCGTTTTAAACAGACTGGTTGACCTGCCTGCCCGCCAATGCTTCTACCAGCTTGCCTGCCAGCTTTGCGTCTTCCTCGTCTTGCTCCGGTTTACGCGCCGGCGTTTCCCTTGGTATGCCCAGGTTATTCCTGCGGATCAGCGTCTGGATTTTTTTCATATGCTTTTCTACCTGCATGCCATACTCGGACTTTCCAGAAAATATGCTTCCGATTTTATGGCTGCTTGCTTTTTCCAACGTATCTTTATCCACTTTTAACCTGCCGTTGCTCTGCATTTTGATGCCAATAGCCTCCAGTTCTTCTTTCTTTGACTTTGTCATCTTTTTTAATTTCGAAAGTACGCGGTCTACCTCTTCATGATCCAGCTCGCTTGTGGAATCAAAATAATTATTGTACGTATTTACATACGCCTGGACTTGTTTATCCAACTCATCTTTTTCGCTCTCTTCTATTTTTTTATTATAATCAAGACCGCGCAGATCCTTTAATGCACGGCTGGTCGCATACATGTCTGCAGATATCAGACTGCGTATATTATGCCCTTTTCTTCCTCCCTCCGTTGCACCAAATATATTCCCTTTATAAAATTGTTTCATATAACCTGAAACTGCAAGGCTCATGCGCATTCCCCCTTATATGTAAATTTCCAAACTTATCCTTATAAGTATTATTTCGTCTTTTTATTAGATTTTCATAAGGGGTTTTTATTAATTTCTTCATTTTTTTGATATTTTAAGATATTATAATAGAACAATTCCCAATATAACCTGAAATTAAGATTTTATTATGTATTTTTTCCACTACTTTACAGCTTGTCAAAAACAAAAAGCTGTAAAGTAGCCTATGCAGTTGAAGAAAATAAGTTTCAACTATAATTATTCATATATAAATATTTATATAAACATAACTAATATAACATCAATTTACAACTTTTACAAGCAAGTACTATATATTGTTAAGCGGCAGCTTTAATACACAATGCCCTTTCTAACATCCGCCACAGTCTGTTCGTCCGCAAGCGCCCCGATCAGTGCAAGCGAAAAGTCTATCGCAGTCCCCATTCCACGGCTTGTTATAATATTTCCGTCTGTAACGGCGTTCTCCTGCAAAACGACTGCGCCAGTAAGCTTATCCTCCCATCCTGGATGGCAAACCGCTTTTTTCCCCTGCAAAACACCGGCCTGTCCCAATACGCTTGGCGCAGCGCAAATTGCCGCTACTAGTTTGCCGCCTGCCGCAAACTCTTTTACCGCCGACACAACCCCTTCGTGCGCACCCAGGTTTGTTGTCCCGGGCATACCGCCCGGCAGCACGACAGCATCAAAAGATGCGATCTGTGTATTTTCAAAAAGTGTATCCGTAAGAAATGTAATCCCGTGGGACCCATGAATTTCATTGCGTCCCATAATCGACACCGTGACTGTCTCAAGCTTTGCCCTGCGAAGCATGTCCACTACGGTCAGTCCTTCAATTTCCTCACATCCATCTGCAAAAAATACTGCAATTTTGCTCATAATTTTAATAACCTCCTGTTAACCTTACTATTTATTATACTATCTTACCTGCTTTTTTGTGATATTTTTTCTGCTTTTTTATATTCTTTTGCCGTACACATAATTTACTGTTTCGGCCATTTTTTCCAGTAGAATTTTAGCATTTTAACACTTGACTTTTCACCTTTTTTCCATTATGTTCTAAAATATTGTATATTATAATAAGAAAGGAAACGCTTTTATGGAAATCGAACGCAAATTTATCCCCAAAAAACTTCCGGACAACCTGGAACAATACCCTTATCATGAAATTGAACAGGGCTATTTGTGCACGAACCCTGTCGTACGCATCCGAAAAATGGATCACTCCTATTTCCTTACATATAAATCTTCCGGTATGATGGCACATGAGGAATATGAAATGACACTTTCTGAAGAAGGATATGCTCATCTGCGCAAAAAAACGGACGGTATTATAATTACAAAGCGCCGCTACCTGCTGCCTTTGGACGCATCCCACAAAATTGAACTGGATATATTTTCCGGCGGCCTGGCTGGCATCTGCCTAGCGGAGGTTGAATTTGCCTCGATCGAAGAGGCCGAAAATTTTACACCCCCGGAATGGTTCGGAACAGATGTCACTTATGATAAACGCTACCACAACAGTGAAATGAGCAAAGGCAGCCTGCCCCCTCGGATTTAGCGCAAACGGTTCTTTTCATATTTTTGCCTAGTGAGTATAATATTTTTCAATTGGCAGTACCGGTCGTTGAGCGCCCCTTCCGGGATAACGACATCTAAGACAACTGCGATATCATCAATCAGCCGGTTTGTCATGTCATCTTGTATTTCGCTCAGTACCTGGTATTTTTTTTCATAGGTGTCTGCATCCAAAAATTTCAGTAAATTCGGATTTGCACGTAGCTCATCCGTCGCGCTTTCATGCCTTGCCGGTTTGCGGAACTGTTCCCTACGTTGTTCCCGTTCCGCAATCTGGCGGCGTCTTCTTTGAAAATACCCATTTTCTGCGCCTAATGCCTCTTCATCATTTTGCTGTAGCGCACGTCGTGAGACTGCTGGGCGCTGGGTACGTGGCCTTGTTTCCGCTTTATGCAATTCAGACAATTCGGGCTGTTCTGGCTGTACAGTATCATCGTCTGCCAGTTCTGAACGTTCTATTTTTTCAAAACGGTCGCGCTGACATGCCTGTGGATATTTTTCATGATCCACTTCACCCATAAACATAGCAAGCGGCCTGACATAAATATCAAACCCACCATACATTGCCTGGTACACAACCATCTGCTCCCCTGTCTCTGAATGTGTGGCTATTGCGATAATCTGATAAATTTTATCTTTAAAATGTCTATACAATTCTCCGGGACTCGGTACTCTATCCATTCTGCTTTACTTCCTTAAAATACGATTCCATTTATTTTTCCATTTATGTTAATCCAAACTTTATACAAGCTCCAATGCAATATTTTATAACTAATAAACTGCAAAGGGCGACGCGATACTGCAAAATGCCAATGCCAATGCCAATGCCAATGCCAAT
>CASUON010000365.1 GCA_949457475.1 uncultured Lachnospiraceae bacterium | reverse complement strand
CCTGACGTTGAGCGTTTTTGCGGCCCCTTAATCCAATAGGTCTGTCTTTAAATGGCTTCTTCTTTCCCTTTGGACTACGGCATACACACGGTGCCCATGTTCGACAAAACATCGGAAAAGGTCTGCATACCCGCCCTTTTGATCGATAGAATCATATGTACCGATCGTTAAAAATAAAACATTCAACGCCCTTTCCTCCAAAACTCTTTTATCGTATCTGCCATATACCGCATATCTTCTTGCGAATACCGTTGGTCGCACACCAGGCTAAGCTCGTTTCCATACAAAAGCTTTGTTCTTTCATCCAGACTGTGTAAACCGCTTACTGCCCAGTGCACTGGGCAATAAATGCCCTTCTGTATCAGATATCCCCGTAGTTCGTCCCGCTTTCCATCCGGCACAATAACCGGCACAAAAAGCGGGCAGTCACAACTGGCCAGCTCCTTAAAAACCAGCCAGTCCGGGAAAGCGTCCATCAATACCCTGGCGTTTTTCCTTCTTTTTGCTTTGATATCATTTACATCCAGTTTTCTGGCCAGTGCGATATCCCGCTGATCTGCCTGCGCAATCCCGCATGATTCCAGCAATTCCTCGGCTTGATGAAACAGGTCCAGATAGCCTTTATCCAACTTCCTTCTTGCAGTTCTGCCGATAGCTGCGCTTTCACTTTTAGCCGCAGTTCTTCCGATAGCTGCGCTTTCACTTTTAGCCGCAGTTCTTCCGATAACTGCGCTTTCACTTTTAATCGCAGTCCTTCCGATAGTTGCGCTTTTGTTTATATACGATCGTTTCAGCTGCATCGCTTTTTTGCGCAATAAGACGAACGCGCCGCCCACATCTTGTATGCTTGACTTTAGCTGGCTACACTGCAATAGCTGGCCTTCCGCCAGCGACTGTTCCTTTGCTGACGGCTTGTCTGCCACTAAAAGCGGCTCTTTTGCTGACGGCTTGCCTGCCACTAAAAGCGGCTCTTTTGCTGACGGCTTGCCTGCCATTAAGAGCAGCTCTTTTGCAGGCAGGCTGCCCTCCGCCAATTTCCCACCATCTTGTTTCCACGCATACCCGCCAGTCCAGACGCCGCACCATTTACGGAGGGAGCCAAAATAATAGTCGGCGTCTGAATATTGTGACGAAAATATCGAATGCGTCACATCACGGATAACGACGCCATGGTAACCTGGAGGCCTGCCGCAGGTCGATGAGGTATATCCAAAGTAATCCATCAAAAAAAGAGCGTCGCAAGTAAGCGCTGGCTCTTGTCTTAAACAACCTTCCATCCACACAGGATAAAAACGGACAGTTATCCCTGCGTCTGTAAACGGTTTTATCATCGAATGGCAGCACCAAGAAGGCATCGCAATACTTCTCACTCCATGCAGCGCGCAGACAATCGCATACAGCGCGCTTCTTCCGCACAAATACCACTGTGTGGAATCCAGCCACAGCCCGCAGTCGCGGCCCGCCGCCGGAACATCCCAAAACTCGCTCCCAATCTCAATTGCCACCTTCATTCCACTGTACCGTTCCACAACTTATACTCATTTACACTAAAATTTACCAGATAACGCCGACTCACGAGCATTGTTATCTTGAATCAAATGGTCAACTTTATCGCTCGTGAGTATATATTCTTGTTTTAACAGGGAATACGCGCACTGCCCCTGGTATGTCCCGTTTTTATAGACCCGGTTCCTCATCACGCCGTCCAGGCGAAATCCCGCTTTTTCAAACGCCCGCCTGGACGCACCGTTATGTTCCAAAATTTCCGAGATCAGCATATGTAGGTTAAGTTCTTCAAACGCATACTTCTCCAGCATCCTGATCACGGCGCAGCCAACCCCTTTGCCGCGGGCGTCTTTGACCAGCTTGATATCAACCTGCGCATGGGAATTTTTATAATCAATCCCATGGAGCGCCGCCATTCCAATGCAGTTTCCACCAATATCCACCGCGAAACGGACCTTAGACCGGTCCTTTCCAGACACAATGGACTGATACCATTGCGCCTGCCGTTCATCCGAACTTGGAAATGACCAGCCGCCAATTCTTGCTTCTACCTCCGGGTCATTGACTAGGGACTTTAATACGCAGTTATCCCCCTGCTCAACCGCCCGTAGAGTTATATTTCCATCTATTAAATTCATGGCAACCCCTCTTATATCATGATAAAATTCCCAGTTTCGTTATCGTGTCCTGCACGCACCCTGCATGCGCCGTTCCGTATCAAAATCCAGGATGGAGCCAGCGCTCCCCCGTACAATGACATCCTCTTTTTTTAGCACCTTCCAAATCGTTTTCCACAAAATCTTCATATCACCGATCCATGTGATATGCCCCGCATATGCGACGTCCAGCCGAAACC
This sequence comes from uncultured Lachnospiraceae bacterium, assembly GCA_949457475.1. Taxonomy (GTDB): domain Bacteria; phylum Bacillota; class Clostridia; order Lachnospirales; family Lachnospiraceae; genus Eubacterium_J. The sequence continues at coordinate 789 of CASUON010000365.1, read as the reverse complement.
TTTCTTCCCAGGAAAGCGCGTTTCTCCCGCCAACTTGCGCCGCCCCTGTCAGCCCCGGCCTTACCTCATGCCTGCGCCTTTCTTCTTGTGTGAAATACGGCAAATATTGGGGAACCAGCGGCCTTGGGCCTACGATCGCCATATCCCCTTTTATAATATTAACCAGTTCCGGCAGCTCATCTAGAGAAGTTGCGCGCAGCACCCTCCCCAGCCTGGTTAAGCGCTCTGTATCTGGCAGCAGCCTGCCTTCCCCGTCCCTGGCATCTGTCATCGTACGGAATTTTCTGATTGTGAAAATCCGCTCATCCCTGCCAGGCCTTTCCTGTTTAAAAAAAACAGGCGTTCCAAGCCTGATCCTGACCAAAACCGCAACTGTAAACATCACAGGCCAAAGTACAAACAGCGCTGCGGTGCTCAAAAAAACATCCAGCGGCCTCTTTAAGTACTTTTCATACCCCCCATAAGGCTTATGGATGTTTCCATCGGCTTCCACGCCAGTCTTGTTATCAACTGCGTTTCCCATTTCCACAGCAAACGCAACCAATCCGGCAAACGCGCTGGCCCCGATGCCCACGGCTGCCATGTTTGCAAGTTTGTTCATCCACATACACCTTCTTTTCACCGTTTTAAAAACACATACGCAAGACCATTTGAAAGAAATGCTTTCTGCTAAAACTTCCAGTTAGATCGACGTGCCAATTTTTGGCATTTCAATATGTAAAAAATATTTTTTTCACGCTCTAGAGCGTGTTTGAAAAATGCTTTCCGTAAGATGTGCTTCACATTTTG
>CASUON010000364.1 GCA_949457475.1 uncultured Lachnospiraceae bacterium | reverse complement strand
GGCTTGAGGTGATAGAGGCGAAATGGCTGTTTGGCGTGGGGCTGGAGCAGATACAGGTTGTCGTCCAGCCGCAGTCTGTGATCCACTCGATGGTAGAATACGAAGACGGCAGCATCCTGGCGCAGATGGGAACGCCGGATATGCGCCTACCGATCCAGTATGCGCTGTATTATCCGGCTCGGCGGCCCATGCATGCCGGCCGGCTGGATTTTTTCAGCCTTGGTTCCCTGACATTTGAAAAACCGGATACCGAAACGTTTGACGGGTTAAAACTGGCGTATGAGGCTGCGCGCCGGGGCGGGAATCTGCCGGCTATTTTAAACGCTGCAAACGAACGTGCGGTAGCGAAATTTTTACAGAAAAAAATATCTTTTTTGCAGATTACACAGATTATTAACGAATGCATGGTAAACTGTGCCTATATAGACCATCCGGATTTGGATGACGTCTTACAGACAGAACAGTCCGTTTATGAATGGATAGAAAGCAGGTGGTAATTTGAACATTATTCTGGCGCTGGTTATTTTCAGTATCATTATCCTGTTCCATGAACTGGGGCATTTTTTACTGGCAAAATATAATGATGTCAAAGTCAATGAATTTTGCCTTGGCCTTGGGCCTACACTGGTCGGCTTTACGAAAGGGGAGACGAAATATTCGTTAAAGCTGCTGCCTTTTGGCGGCGCCTGTATGATGGAGGGCGAGGACGAGGACAGCGCGGACGACAGGAGCTTTAACCATAAGACGGTGTGGCAGCGGTTTTCCATTGTCGCGGCGGGACCGATCTTTAATTTTATTATGGCCTTTGCCTTTTCCCTGATTGTAGTTGCGTGCGTCGGGTTTGACCGCCCGGTGCTGACTGACGTTATGGAAGGCTATCCGGCGCAGGAGGCTGGGCTGTTGCCGGGCGACGAAATTGTAAAGCTGGGCAGCAAGCGCATCCATCTGTACCGGGAAGTGTCGTTCTATACGTATTTCCATGCCGGGGAGCCGGTGGAAGTGACTTATCAAAGGGACGGGCAGAAGTACGAGACGGTGCTGACACCGATGTATGACAAAGAAAGCGGCCGCTATCTGTTTGGGTTTTATGGCGCGGCTGGGCGCACGAAGGGAAATGTGCTGCAAACGATACAGTATGGCGTATATGAAGTAAAATATTGGATCTGTACGACGGTGGAAAGCCTTGGCCAGCTAGTTACGGGCCATGTCAGCGTCAACGACCTCTCCGGCCCGGTTGGGATTGTAAAAACGATCGGAGATACGTATACGCAGACAAGATCAGAGGGGATGTTTTACGTAATGCTTAGCATGATGAATATGTGCATCCTGCTGTCTGCGAACCTGGGCGTTATGAACCTGCTGCCGATTCCGGCGTTAGACGGCGGTCGGCTGGTGTTTTTGATAATTGAAAGCGTCCGCAAGAAACGCTTCGACCCGAATAAGGAGGGAGCGCTGAACTTTGTATTCCTGATGCTGCTGATGGTATTGATGGTTGTGATTATGTTTAACGATATCCGAAAGCTTATGATGTAGTGGGATTGAGGTACGTGGATGTGCGCGACAATATCCGAAAGCTTATGATGTAGTAGAATTGGGGTACAGATTCATGTGGCTGTGCGCGATAATATCCGAAAGCTTATAATGTAGTGGAATTATGGTGCGGATGATTGTGGCTGTGCTTAACAATATCCGAAAGCGCGGAAAGGAATTATGCGAGAAAAGGGGTGTTCGGAATGCTTGTATTACATGCAAACCGTGAGCTTGAGCATACATTTAACAAACTGATCGAGACGATGGGCGCGAAGATTGCCTGGAACGGGCGTTTTGTTGTGATCGGCGACCAGCTGATACTGGAAGGAAAGGTTCGTTCCCTGTTCTTCCAGTTCGAGACGAAAAAAGTACTGACGAACTTGATCGACCTGACGATTAGCCCGGAGCAGGTAGTTGAGATTTCCAAGCACCCAAAGCTCCAGGACTTGGTGAATATGACCCTCTATGTGTTTGGCAAATGGGGGGTGTTAAAGGGGCTGAAAGTGGAGCACGATTACGCGCACCTCAACCAGTTGTTTAAAAAAATACTGCATATCTATTATATAGAACCGGCATTTCAGTCGGACCATTTCCGCTTTTACAAAGAAGGCAAGCGTATTACGTACGAAGACGTCATAGAAACTGTGCTGCAATCCGAAAAACAGCCGGAAGAGGGCTTCGAGGAAGAATGGGAAAAAGAGGCGCAGGGGCTTTGGCATAAAGTCGTCTGGAAAAACCGGCAGCGGGCGTTTCAAAAGGTGGATACAACGCTGGTCGAACGTGTGACAGACCGTTTGGGGAACAATTTTTACATGGTCGGCTACCAGTGCCCGAAATGTTCGGAAAAACTCCATATGGCAGTCTATCCGGTCGGCAACGAGCAGCGGATTGAAACAGAGGAAAAGGGCGTATATGTGGCAAGGGTCTACACATGCAGCCAATGCAACTGTTTTTACACGCCGCGGCCGGAACGCCTTCTGGCGGAAGGGTTCGTCTATGAAATGTCTTTTGGAGATGATAAAAAGGCGTATGAAGACTATCTCGAATTAATGGGAAAAGAAGGCAGGCGTACTTCGAATTTTAAATGCAACGAATATGAAGCGGTACGAAACCGCAGGCTCCAGGGCGGCGCGCAGGCGCAGGGGGGCGCGCCGCAGGACGGCGGGGAAGACGACGCGCAGGACGCGCCGCAGAATGAAGCGGACGCACTACGGCAGATGGAATCTTACAGCCGTAAGGCCGAATATCTTCCGGACGATGTGTTCCAGCGCTTCGCATACCGGGTGGAAGATGGGTTTTATCCGGACGCGGCGGTCAAAAAGAACGAAACAAAAATTTTAAAGCAGGTAAAACTGCGGCGTGAAAATGAGGAAAGGCGCAGACGGCGCAAAGCGGAAGAAAACAACGCCGGGGCGCGGGATGCCCGGACGGCGGACGCAGGACGTCCGAACGGCCCCGCGCCGGCGGGAAACCGGGCGTCGGGGGGCGTGGCCCGGCGACAAGCCGGGAATCTGGACGGTGGTTTTGGCAGGGATGGTTTTGCTAGGAACGCGTCCAGCAGCGATGGCGGGGGCAGCTATAGTGGCAAAGGTTTAGATGGGAATGCATCCAGAGGCCATGAGTATGGTAGTTCTG
>CASUON010000363.1 GCA_949457475.1 uncultured Lachnospiraceae bacterium | reverse complement strand
GCTTAGGGAGATGCAGATGCGCCCCGGCGGCAGGTCAAACCCGGCGGATTATCCGTATACAAGGCCGGCGCTTGCAGAAGCGGAGGCTGTAAGCCGGCTTTTAAAAATAGCGGCTTGTGCAAACGCCCCGGTCATCATCGTGCATTTAAGTACGAAAGAAGGCTATGAAGAGGTGCAAAGGGCGAGGGAACGGGGGCAGGACGTATATATAGAGACCTGCCCGCAGTACCTGCTGTTAGACGATAGCTGCTACGCGCTGGAAAAGCAGGCTGCGCGCAATTATATGATCGCGCCGCCGCTGCGCGGGCCAAAAGACCGGGAAACGCTCTGGCAGGCGCTGCGGGAAGGCTCCATCCAGACGGTCGCTACAGACCACTGCAGCTTTACGCCAGAGCAGAAAGCGATGGGAGCGGGCGACTTTGCGAAGACGCCCTGCGGGATGCCCGGGACGGAAGAACGCCCGGCGCTTATGTACCATTATGGCGTGATGCAAGACAGGCTGACGCTTGGGCAGATGTGCCGATACCTGGCGCAAAACCCGGCGAAACTGTACCATCTGTATCCAAGAAAAGGAGTGATTGCCCCGGGCAGCGACGCGGATTTGGTCGTCTGGAACCCGGATACGGAATGGACGATTTCGGCAAAGACGCAACAGTCCGCATGCGGCTTCACCCCCTATGAGGGGACCCGGGTAAAGGGAAGGGCGGAAAAAGTCTACCTGCGCGGGGCGCTAGTTGCAAAAAATGGCAGAATCCAAAATCCATATCTTGGAACCTATATTCGCGCCATATGATTTCTGCATGTTTATGTAGGATATTAAATTCAAATTTATAAAGGAAAAGCGATGAGATTTTTAATAAAAGGCGCTGGAGACCTTGCCAGCGGGATTGCCTATGAATGCCTGCGTGCCGGGCACCAGATTTTAATGACAGAGCTTGCCGTACCGCTTGCGGTGCGCAGGTCGGTTTCTTTTTCCCGCGCCGTATATGAAGGCCAGGCGCAAGTCGAGCAGGCGACGGGGGTTTTGGCAACGGATAGCGCAATGGCGATGGATATTATAAAAGCCGGCAAGATAGCGGTTATGGTAGACGAAATGGCGTCTGTACGCAGCCAGTTTCAGCCGGACGTGCTTGTCGACGCGATTATGGCAAAGAAAAATACCGGGACGCGCCGGACAGACGCGGCGGTTGTCATTGGCATCGGCCCGGGATTTGTTGCGGGGAAGGACTGCCACTATGTGGTTGAGACAAAACGGGGTCCTTCGCTGGGGCGCGTGATCCGCAACGGGGGCGCGCTGCCAAATACTGGCATCCCCGGGGAAGTTGGCGGATATACAGTAGAACGCCTGCTGCGCGCGGAGGCTGCGGGTACGATGGAGCCGTTGGTGGAGATCGGCGATCTGGTTACAAAAGGTCAGATGGTCGCCCGGACTGGGGGCGCGCCGGTCTATGCGCAGCTGACCGGCGTCGTGCGCGGGATGCTGCAAGCAGGCGTGCCGGTCGCAAAAGGGCTTAAGATCGGGGATATAGACGCGCGGGCGGATAAAAAATATTGCAATACGATATCAGACAAGGCAAGGCGGATTGGACAAGGCGTGTTAGCGTGTCTTTAAATGAAAGAAAGAAGGTGAACAGACATGTATTCCTTTCTGGTAAACGGCAAACGGGCCGAAACAGACAAAAAGCAGCCGCTGCTGCGCTTTTTGAGGGACGAACTGCATATTACTTCCGTTAAGGACGGCTGCAGCCAGGGGGCATGCGGCGCTTGTACTGTCCTTATTGACGGGGCTGTCTGCAAAGCGTGCGTTCCGACGACGGATAAGCTGGAGGGCAGGCATATTTTGACCGTCGAAGGGCTGAGCGAATGGGAATCCCAGGTGTTTACATATGCGTACGGAGAAGCCGGGGCCGTGCAGTGTGGTTTTTGCATCCCTGGTATGGTGCTTTGTACCAAAGCGCTGCTGGATGAAAACCCGGAGCCGTCAGAAGATGAAATCCGGTATGCCTTGCGCAACAATTACTGCCGCTGTACCGGATATGTAAAAATTATAGAAGCGGTGAAGCTGTCCGCAAAGATATTGCGGGAAGGTGTAATCCCGCCAAAAAGTACGGACGACTGGAGCATCGGTTCGCGCGTGCACCGTTTGGATGTCGCAGAAAAAGTGTTAGGATACGGCAAATACCCAGATGATTATTATATGGAACAGATGTGCTATGGTTCCGCGTTAAGAAGCAAATACCCAAGGGCAAGAGTACTCTCGATCGATACGGAAGCGGCGCGGGCGCTGCCTGGCGTTGTCGCGGTGTTAACGGCGGAAGACATTCCGGGGGAAAATAAGATCGGGCATTTAAAGCACGACCAGTATACGATAATCCCGGTCGGCGGGCTGACCCATTATTTAGGGGACGCGGTAGCGCTTGTGGCGGCGGAGGATATGGATACGGTGGAAAAAGCTAAAAAGCTGATCCGGGTCGAATATGAAGTGCTCCAGGCGGTACATACGATTGAAGAGGCGGCCGCGCCGGACGCACCGCGCGTTTTTGATGAAGAAGCGTCCAATATACAGGCTTATAAACATGTAAGCCGGGGAAACGCGGACGAAGCGATCCGACGGGCTAAGCATGTCATTGCCCGCCATTTTGAAACGCCGTGGACGGAGCACGCGTTTTTGGAGCCGGAATGCGCGGTCGCCTATATCGACGCGGACGGCGATGTCAGCATTATTTCGACCGACCAGTCTGCTTATTGTACGTACCATGAATGCAGCCTGATGCTAGGCACAGACAAGGTAAAAGCACAAAACGCCCTAGTAGGCGGCGGATTCGGCGGAAAAGAAGATATGACCGTCCAGCACCATGCCGCGCTGCTTGCCTACCATACGAAGCGTCCGGTAAAAGTCCGCCTCACCCGGGCGGAATCACTGCTGGTACATCCAAAACGACATCCGTTTGTTATGGACTTTACGCTCGGATGTGACGAAAACGGACGGATTTTGGGCGTCAAGGCAAAGGTAGCTTCCGATACCGGCGCGTTTGCGTCGTTGGGCGGCCCGGTGCTGGAACGCGCATGCACGCATGCCGCAGGCCCATATGCGTATGAAAATTTTGAGATTGAAGGCACGGCTTATTATACGAACAATCCGCCGGCCGGGGCTTTCCGCGGGTTTG
>CASUON010000362.1 GCA_949457475.1 uncultured Lachnospiraceae bacterium | reverse complement strand
TATTATTACTGATGAAGGAAGTGCACAAAATATTCAGTTCCATACAGGAATGGAAGTAAAAGAAAACGAGACTGTGATAGCTGATTTTATACTCACGAGCGATAACGTTTGCCATTTGATTCAAGATAACAACGCTCGAGAGTCGGCGTTATCTGGTAAATTTTAGTGTATATGAGTATAAATAAGGGAGGCGCAAAATGTCAGATTTTAGCGATAAAGTCGTTTATCAGATATACCCGAAATCATTTCGGGATACAGACGGGGATGGTTTTGGAGACATTCCAGGAATCATCGAAAAATTAGATTATCTGCAGGAACTGGGAGTGGATTATCTGTGGCTGACGCCGTTTTTTATCTCCCCGCAGAGGGACAATGGCTATGACGTGGCGGACTACCGGAAAATCAATCCCCAGTTTGGAACAATGGAAGATCTGGAAAATTTGATCAGCCAAAGTAGGGAGCGCGGCATGGGGATTATGCTGGATATGGTATTTAACCATACGTCCACGCAGCATGAATGGTTCCAGAAAGCCTTAGCAGGCGAAGAAAAATATCAGAAGTACTATATTTTTAAAGAAGGGTCACCAAATCATGCCCCAACAAACTGGAAATCAAAATTTGGCGGTTCTGCGTGGGAATATGTGCCAGGGCTGAAAAAATGGTATCTGAGGTTATACGATGTAACGCAGGCCGATTTAAACTGGGATAATCCTCAGGTCCGTGAAGAATTAAAGGAAATCCTCCGGTTTTGGAAAGAAAAAGGCGTCCAGGGGTTCCGGTTCGATGTGGTGAACCTGGTTTCCAAACCGCAGCAGATGGAAGATGATTTTGAAGGGGACGGCCGGAGGTTTTACAGTGACGGCCCGCATATACATGAATATTTGAAAGAACTGGTAAAGGATGCTGGCATTGAAGATTTTATAACAGTGGGGGAGATGTCCTCCACATCGCTGGAACATTGTATCCGGTATTCTGCGCCGGAAGAAAAAGAATTTTCTATGTGTTTTAATTTTCATCATTTGAAAGTAGACTATAAGGACGGGGACAAGTGGTCGGTAATGGCTGCAGATTATAAGAAATTAAAAGAACTCTTTATTCAATGGCAGATAGGGATGCAGAAAGGGAACGGCTGGAATGCGCTGTTTTGGTGCAACCACGACCAGCCCCGCATTGTAAGCAGGATGGGGGATGAGGGGGCTTACTGGAAAGAATCCGCGAAAATGCTGGCAGGCATGATTCATTTTATGCGCGGGACGCCGTATATTTACCAGGGGGAAGAAATCGGTATGCTGAATGCGCATTATCCTTCCATAGAACAGTACCGGGATGTAGAAAGCCTTAATTACTATCAGATCCTGCTGAATCGCGGAAAGACAAAGGAAGAGTCGCTTAAGATCCTTTCAGCCAGGTCACGGGACAACGCCAGGACCCCTATGCAGTGGGACGGGGGGATGTATGCCGGCTTCTCAGATGCGGAACCGTGGATCCCGCTGCCTTCCGGGTTCCGGAAAGAAATTACAGTGGAAGCCCAGCAGAAGGATGGATCCTCTATACTTGCTTTTTATAAGAAACTGGTTGCAATGAGAAAAATGTATCCGGTGATTGCAAAAGGAGAAATCTCTTTTTGGGACACGGGGACAGACCAGACGCTGGCGTATTTAAGGACGCTGGGGGAACAGAAAATGGTGGTACTCTGCAATCTCAGCGGAAAGAAACAGAATATAAAGGTAGACAGGGAGTGGTGCAGCTACCAGCTATTACTGCAAAACTATGAAGGAAGGGGAAATGCCTTGGAAGGAGAAATTTATGAAATGGGGCCATATGAGTTCCTGGCTCTTGGAAACACAAAAATAAAAAGGCAGTGTCAGAATTTATGAAAAATAATATAAAACTGGTTGCTGTTGATATAGACGGCACGTTTGTCCGCCCGAATTATACATATGATGCTGTAAGGTTTAAAAATATTTTCATGCGCATGAAAAATGCTGGCTGCAATTTTGTTGTAGCCAGCGGAAACCAGTATTACCAGCTGCGGGATCTGTTTCCGGGCCATCATGACGAATTATCCTTTGTAGCGGAAAACGGGGCATTTGTAAAAGACCGGAAAGAACTTGTATTCACAGCGGATATGCCAAAAGAAACGGTGGATTTTGTGATTGACACATGCATGGGCTATCCTGAAATATTAAATGTGTTATGCGGGGTGGACAGTGCATACTGCCAGCGGGGAACGGTAAGCCAGGAATTTTTTGAACTTACAAAGATCTATTACCATCGTCTGGAGTGGACAGATGATTTCAAAAAGGTAAAAGACCAGATATTAAAATTTGCCCCGACAGTCCCGGAAGAAAAAACATATTTTTATTATGATATGTTCTGCAGAAGGCTCAAAGGGAAAGTAGAAGCTGTAACGAGCGGACATGGTTCCATTGATTTAATTATGCCGGGATGTCATAAAGCATCCGGGCTTAAAAGGCTTACGGAGCGCTGGGGCATTATGCCGGAGCAGTGCGCTGCCTTTGGCGACGGGGATAATGACATAGAAATGCTGGAGTACTGTGGGCATAGTTATGCGATGGCAAATGCCTCTGAAAATGTAAAAAGAGCAGCAGAATATGTATGCCCTTCAAATGAAGAAGACGGGGTGCTTGTTACTTTGGAGAAAATGTTTTCTCAAACATCTGGCGCATGACACCGCTGGACATCCAGTGGATGTCCATTTAGCGTGGATCGAAGCGGAGCGTAGACGGAATCCTCATCAAGTGTGCCGGGTAAGTAAAATCCACGAAGTGGGTTCCACGTAACTCAGGCGAATATAGTAGATTTTTTATGTTTCATGCAGTTTAGGTATTAATGTCCAGTACCGCAGCAGCAATAAAAAAATAGTTTCTGTTACTAAAAATGGCGTCATCCGTGCAAAGACATCTGGAACAGTAAAAATTACGGTGGCAGTGAAAACAAACCGGGGAAACCGGACGGCATGGATGAAAGTAAAAGTAAATGCAGTACAGCCAGATCAGGAATCAGGCGAAACGCCACAGCAGCCGGGCGGGACGCCACAACAGCCAGGCTTGCGTACCACAATTTGATACAATGCACCCAAGCATGACTTTGGGTGCATTTTTTAACGATAGGAATTTTCTTGATAAACGCTTTACATTATTTGAAATATGGATAAAATAGTATTTGTCTGCCACGGCAGGAGTA
>CASUON010000361.1 GCA_949457475.1 uncultured Lachnospiraceae bacterium | reverse complement strand
CTATCTCACGCCGTATAATATGCGATCCCTTATCCAGCCCAGACATAGCCGATCGAATTTTTGTCCCATTTCTCCCGCCGTATAATATGCGATCCCTTATCCAGCCCAGACATAGCCGATCCCATATACGGTTTTTATATATTTTGGTTTCGAAGGCTCGTCCTCCAGTTTCCCACGCAGCCGCCGGACGGTCACAGACAGCGCGTTCTCGTCCACATAGTCCGCCCCGTCTGTCCATATCCGGTCTACCAGCGTATCGCGCGCCATCGTAATACCTTTATTGTCTACCAATAATTTCAATAATTTCTGTTCCGTCTTGCTTAGCTCTAATTCCTGCTCCCCTTTCCAAAACTGCATCTTTGGAAAATCAAACGTAAATGCCTGCGTGCGCACGACTTCCTCCTGTTTTCGATCCTGCCTTCTAAGCTGCGCATGTACCCGCGCCCTTAGTACCGCCAGGCTAAACGGCTTCGTCACATAATCATCCGCCCCGGATTCCAGCCCCGTTACTATATCCGTCTCCATATCATTTGCCGTTAGCAAAATGATTGGGAAATTGGACGTTTTACGCAATTCTTTTAAAAAATCCATCCCGTTCCCATCCGGCAGGTTGATATCTAAAATTACCAGATCGCACCCGCCTTGCTTAAGGGCAAAACGCGCTTCCCGTATACACGCACAGGGGATCAATGAAAGCCCTTCTGATTTTAAAGCGATGCATACGCCGTTGCACAGCGCCAGGTCGTCTTCTACCACAATTATTTTCTTCACAGCCTGTCTCTCCCTGTCATTTTCACTCATTTTTCTCTCATTTTTTCTTTTTCTCTCACACTTAATTCTTTCTCAGTTTTCATTTCTTTCCCGGTTTTCATTTCTTACTCGGTTTCCAATTCTTTTTCATTTTTCTTTCGTTTTTCGATTTTATCATATTTGTCAAAATGCGTAAAGGATAGCCCTCCGCATCCTTTACAAAACGCTCTTTTGGGATTATAATTTCTTTATAATTCTACGAAATGAGGTGACCCATGAATCCATTACCATTAAACAGAATCCACTTAGTCCCTTTTGACAACATATCGGGCTATGATGTACGTCCTGGGTTTTATGACATTAACGGCGCAACTGCGATTCCAGGCGGCGTGAATTTTACACTGCATTCCAATCATGCGACCTCCTGCGAGCTGCTGCTATTCCACAGGCAGGAGGACGAACCATATGCAATCCTGAAATTTCCAGATAATTACAGGATTGGCAATGTCTATTCCATGATTGTTTTTAAACTGAATATTGAAGAATTTGAATACGCCTACCGCATTGACGGGCCATATGAACCAGAACAGGGGTTGATCTTTGATCCGACGAAAAACCTGCTCGACCCGTATGCAAAAGCGGTTACCGGCCAGAGCATCTGGGGCAACCGAGAAACCCAAAGTACCTTTTACAAAGCCCGGGTCGTCAAAGATGATTTTGACTGGGGTACCTTTATCCATCCGAAAATTCCTATGGAAGACTTAATTATTTATGAGCTCCATGTACGTGGATTTTCCATGGCAGATGGTTCACTTCATGCAAAACCCGGTACTTTTGCGGCGCTGATGGAAAAAATCCCTTATCTAAAACAATTAGGGGTCAATGCGATCGAATTGATGCCGATCTTCGAATTTGACGAGACTGGTTTTTTGCGTACTTACAATGGACAAGATTTAATCGATTACTGGGGCTACAATACCGTTAGCTTTTTCTCGCCGAATACGAGCTATTGCAGCAGCATTGAATACAACCGGGAAGGCACCGAGCTCAAACAGCTTATCAAAAGTCTCCACGAAAACGGCTTCGACGTCATTTTAGACGTCGTATTCAACCATACCGCGGAAGGAAATGAAAACGGGCCGTTTTTTTCGTTCAAAGGCTTTGACAACAATATCTACTATATGCTTATGCCAAACGGCGAATACTACAACTACAGCGGATGCGGCAACACGTTAAACTGCAACCACCCGATTGTCCAGGAAATGATTACGGAATGCCTGCGCTACTGGGTAACATCTTACCGCGTGGACGGTTTCCGTTTCGACCTAGCCTCTATTTTGGGGCGTAATGAAGACGGCTCGCCAATGAGCAAGCCACCTTTGATCCAGCGACTGGCGTTCGACCCGATCCTAGGCGATACGAAACTAATCGCAGAAGCATGGGACGCCGGCGGGCTCTACCAGGTAGGAAGTTTCCCTTCCTGGAAACGTTTCGCCGAATGGAACGGACGCTACCGGGACGATATCCGCAGTTTCCTCAAAGGGGATTCCGATACGGCCGCCATCGCCGCAAAGCGGATTACCGGCTCTGCCGACTTGTATGACCCGACTACCCGCGGGCATAATGCGTCTGTAAATTTCATTACCTGCCACGACGGTTTTACCATGCATGACCTGTATGCATACAGCCAAAAACATAATGAGGCAAACGGCTGGGACAACACGGACGGCAGCAACCACAACCTGAGCTGGAACTGCGGCGTCGAAGGCGAGACTTCCGACCCCTCCATCCTCTCCCTCCGGCGGCGGATGGTAAAAAACGCCTGCGCCGTATTGCTGTGCAGCCGCGGCACCCCGATGTTTCTAGCCGGGGATGAATTTGGCAACACCCAGTATGGCAATAACAACGCTTATTGCCAGGACAATATGATCTCCTGGCTGGATTGGAGTTTACTGGAAAAAAATAAAAACCTATTTTCCTTTTTCAGCTATATGATCCGGTTTCGGAAATCCCATGCGGTCATCCGGAAAAATACCCTAGAATGCTCGCTTGGTTTCCCTTCGGTCAGCCTGCATGAAGCAGAAGCATGGAATTCAAATTACCAATGGGATTCCCATGTAATCGGCGTAATGTTTGCCGGCACCCAAGAAACAACCGGAGATGACGATATTGTATTCTTATCCATTAATTCGTATTGGGAAGACGTCACGCAGCATCTGCCTGAACTGCCTCCTACAATGCGCTGGACAGTGGTTGTAGATACTTGGCAGGAAGAAAGCGTACTAGCGCAGCCGCTCACCGTTTCCAACCATACGATTGTGCTAAAACCGAGAAGCGTCCAGGTTCTCGTCGCTTCAAACGTGTTTTTAAATGTTTTTTCTTAACATGCAATCGCGCGAAAGACAAGAAGCGTCCGAGCTCTAACCGCTTCAAACGTGTTTTTAAATGTTTTTTCTTAAGATA
>CASUON010000360.1 GCA_949457475.1 uncultured Lachnospiraceae bacterium | reverse complement strand
GAAGATACATCGGCATGGGTCGGCAAAGACCTAGAAGTACGCGCCATCACGGTTGACCCAGAAAAGAAAAAGCTTGTCCTGTCCGCAAAGGTGATCTTAAGGGAACGGGAAGAAGAAGCCCGCAACCACCGCATTTCCATGCTTGCGCCTGGCACGGTCGTAGAAGGTACAGTCGAAAACCTGACCAACTATGGCGCTTTTGTCAATATTGGAAACGGGCTGACAGGGCTCGTGCACGTATCCCAGATCAGCCAGCGCAGGATCAGCAGGCCTTCGGAAGTATTAAAAACTGGGCAGAAAGTCCGGGCAAAAATATTAAATACAAATAATAACCGGATTGCCCTTAGCATCCGTGCGCTGGAAGAAGAGCTAGGGTATGCGGCGGCAGAAGATATTGGTGCGATCAAAGAATATACTTCTACGGAATCAGCTACCACATCGCTAGGCGATATACTGGCCAAGTTGAACTTGAAATAAAACATATTGGATCTATCCCTAATTTTGGTTTTATCCCTAATTGGATCTATCCCCATTCAAGGGGCAATGCATACAAAAGAAACAGGCCGATTTCGTATGCAGCCTGTTTCGTATGCAACCTGTAATTTGCCCCATGCAGAAAAGGCAAAGCTGAATACCCCGCCCTCTTTCGTATGCAGCCTGTTATTTGTCCCATGCAAAAAAGACGAAGCTGAATGCCCCGTCCTCTTTGTATTGTTCTGTATATGATGTTTTGTTACAAAATCCATAATGCCAATGTCCGTAATCTGGAGAAATCATGGTCTGAAAGATATGCCTATATCCCCCGCTGCCCAAGCTTTTCCTGCGCTTTGCAAAAAAACTTGTCGTTTTGGATTATAAACCGCTCATGGGTACCCTGCCCAACCAGGCCGCTCTCATCAAATACCTGTACGTCAAAGACAAGCTTGCGTCCGTCTACTTCCACGAGCTTGCTGATGCAGCGCACGCTCATGCCGACTGGGGTCGCAGACAAATGGCTGATATTTAACCCAGTGCCTACCGTACCATATCCATCATCCAATTCCGCCTGTACACATTTCATGCACGCCTGTTCCATCATTGCAGCCATCGCGGGGGTTGCAAATACTTCCAGCATCCCGCTGCCCAATGCCAATGCGGTATTTTCTTTTGTTACTTTTCCAACAATCTCATTACTCGTTCCAACTGTCAGCATAACATCCTCCAAATAAAATCCGAAAAAGGAGTACCTTCCGATACCCCTCAACTTCTTATACTCTTGATAAATACTCACCAGTACGGGTGTCAATCTTGACCGTATCCCCTTGGTTTACGAACAGCGGGACATATACCGTAGCTCCGGTCTCTACGGTAGCCGGCTTTGTAGCGCCAGTCGCTGTGTCGCCTTTTACGCCCGGCTCGGTCTCTGAAATCTGCAGTTCTACGAACAACGGCGGCTCTACGGCAAATACATTGCCATTGTGCGAACATATCTTGACCATCTCGTTTTCTTTTACAAATTTTAGGGCGTCGCCAATCGTATCCGCCCCGATCGGGATCTGGTCATAAGTCTCTACGTCCATAAAATAGAACAGGTCTCCGTCCGAATATAAGTACTGCATGTCTTTACGGTCAATACGCGCCTGCGGGCACTTTTCTGTCGGCCTAAAGCTCTTCTCAATCACTCCGCCGCTCTTGATATTTTTTAACTTCGTCCTTACGAATGCTGCGCCTTTGCCCGGTTTTACATGCTGAAACTCAATAATCTGATAAATATTGTTTTCATATTCAATCGTAATACCGTTCCTAAAATCTCCTGCTGAAATCATTCGATACTTCCTCCTTAAACTGTCTGGGATTGTTAATTACCCACTTCTCCTATCATATAATAAAAGCGTTTACATTTCAACTATTTTTTAACGGTTTTCAATCTCAGAAATCAAATCTACCCTGGTCTGGTGCCTGCCGCCTTCAAATTCCGCCTCTAAATATGCGCGTACAATGTCCTTTGCAGCTTCGACGCCCAGTATCCTTGCTCCAAATGTCAGAATATTCGCATTATTATGCTGCTTTACTAAGCGTGCGGTCGTCATATCCGAACATGCCGCCGCGCGAATGCCTTTGACCTTATTTGCCGCGATCGACATGCCTACGCCAGTGCCGCAGATCAAAATGCCGCAGTCCCCTTCCTTTGCCGCAACGGCGCGTCCCACTTTCTCCCCGATCTGAGGGTAATGGCAGCTTTCGGCAGTATCTACGCCATAATTTACAACTTGGTGTCCGAGTTCTTTCAGATAATTTGAAATTTCACGCTTCATTTCCACCGCAGCATGGTCATTGCCAATAATGATCGTCATCCTTTTCTCCTCTCGTGTAAACGCTCCGGGCAACCGGACTGCGCAACTTTCTTTTTATGCCATTTTTTGTAGAAATGCAGGACAAGCCGTTCTGGATAACGTTTCAAAATAATTTGCAGCTCTTCTTTTGGATTTAACGGCTTTACCAGGATTGTCCGAATCCCCGCCAGGTTGGCGCCCCACACATCTGTAAAAACCTGGTCGCCAATAAACAGCGTATTGCTAGTATCGGTGCCTAAGAGTGCCATTGCCTTTTTGTAATTTGCCACACGCGGCTTGCCCGCTTTGTGGATGTAGTTTACCTGAAGTTTCTCGTTAAAGCGCTGCACACGCAGTTCATTATTATTCGACAGCAGGCAGCAGGCAAACCCTAGTTGCTTCAAGCGCACGAATAGCGCCTCTACCCGCGCATCCGCAGGCGCGTCATGCGGGACAAGCGTATTGTCAATATCAAAGATCAGCCCCCGGTACCCTTCCTGGTAAAACCGGTCAAAGTCAATGATATAGACCGATTCCAGATATTCTCCCGGATAAAATGTCTGTAGCATAGTTTTTCTATTTTGCTCCTTCGTTTCTGCTCCTTACTGGTCTAGTATCTTTTTCAGTTCGTTCATAAATGTGTTAACATCTTTAAATTCCCGGTAGACAGAAGCAAACCGTACATATGCCACAGCTTCTAGGTCTTTGAGCTTATCCATGACTGCTTCGCCAATCACAGTGCTCGGGATTTCTTTCGCTTCCAGATTAAAAATCTCTGTTTCCACATCATCGATCAACCGGTTGATCTGCTCAACGGAAATCGGCCGCTTATAGCAGGCGCGCAACACGCCCGCTTCAATCTTCGCCCGGTTATACTGCTCCCTCGTACTGTCCTTTTTCAT
>CASUON010000359.1 GCA_949457475.1 uncultured Lachnospiraceae bacterium | reverse complement strand
GACATTTTCTACCGAACTGACGGAAGTGGCATTTGGGGAAGGGTATTACCGCAAACCGATGGAAGAGGCATATAGGGATTATCTGGACGCGTTCCAAAACCTGTATGAAGGGCGCAGCGACAAGTTTGTATGCTTAATGGACCTGGCTCTGATGGCGATGAAGCGGCTGAAAAAAGAAGGAAAGCTGCAAGACCAAGAGGAGTCGGAGGAAATCAATGCCTGTTCTATCGTCGTGCCGGTGGAAATTGACGGAAAGACAGAAGAATGGCTTGTGAATTTTAAAAATGAAACGCATAACCATCCGACGGAAATCGAGCCGTTTGGCGGCGCGGCAACTTGCCTGGGCGGCGCGATCCGCGACCCGCTCTCCGGGCGCACGTATGTCTACCAGGCGATGCGTGTGACCGGGGCGGCGGACCCTACGATGCCAGTGAGCGAGACGTTAAAAGGCAAGCTGCCGCAGAAAAATCTGACCCGCGGCGCAGCAAGGGGCTATTCGTCCTATGGCAACCAGATCGGGCTTGCCACCGGCTATGTAAAAGAAATCTACCATCCGGATTATGTGGCGAAACGTATGGAGATCGGCGCGGTTATGGGCGCGGCGCCAAGGGCGGCGGTAAAACGGCTGACCTCAGATCCGGGCGACCAGATCGTACTGCTGGGCGGACGTACCGGGCGCGACGGCTGCGGCGGCGCTACCGGCTCTTCCAAAGCGCATACAACCCAGTCGATCGATACGTGCGGCGCGGAAGTGCAAAAAGGCAACCCGCCGACAGAGCGCAAGCTGCAACGGCTGTTCCGCAGGCCGGAAGTATCGCGTATCATAAAAAAATGCAATGACTTTGGCGCCGGCGGTGTATCGGTGGCAATCGGGGAGCTGGCGGACGGGCTGCGTGTGGAGCTGGACCGCGTGCCGAAAAAATACGCGGGGCTGGACGGGACGGAAATCGCCATTTCAGAATCGCAGGAACGGATGGCGTGCGTCATCGCGCCGGAAGATGTAGAAGCGTTTTTAAAATATGCTGCGGAAGAAAACCTGGAGGCTGTCGTTGTGGCAAAAGTGACTACGGAGCCAAGGCTTGTACTTGTATGGAGGGGCAAAGAGATTGTAAATATTTCCCGCGCGTTTTTAAATACGAACGGCGCGCACCAGCAGACAAAAGTGGCGGTCGACATTCCGGACCGGGAACAGAACTTTTTCGCGAAAATTGCGCTTGCGGATGTGGCAAAAGACTTGGAACAGGGAGATATCCGCGCGGCGTGGCTGGATACGCTCAAAGACCTGAATGTCTGTTCCCAAAAAGGGCTTGTGGAGATGTTTGATTCTTCGATTGGCGCCGGCAGCGTGCTGATGCCGTATGGCGGGCGCTACCAGCTGACGGAAACGCAGTGCATGGTAGCGAAGCTCCCGGTCGCAAAAGGCCATACCGACACGGTAACGATGATGGCAAGCGGGTTTGACCCATATTTGTCCGGCTGGTCGCCGTACCATGGGGCCGCCTATGCCGTGCTGGAGTCGTTGGCAAAAATTGTGGCATCGGGTGGCGACTACCGCAAGGTACGGTTTACCTTCCAGGAGTATTTCCGCAGGATGAGCGACGAACCGTCCCGCTGGAGCCAGCCGTTTGCCGCGCTACTGGGCGCGTATGCGGCGCAGATTGGCTTTGGTCTTCCTTCGATTGGCGGCAAAGATTCCATGTCTGGGACGTTTAACGATATTGACGTGCCGCCGACGCTTGTATCTTTCGCGGTAGACATTGCGAAACAGCAGGATATTATTACGCCGGAACTAAAAAAACCGGGCAGCGTATTGATGCAGTTTTCAGCCAGGGCGGACGCGTACGACCTGCCAGATTATAGCCAGGTGAAAAAACTGTATGCGCTGGTCCACAAGCTGATACAAGAAGGGGTGATCCAATCCGCGTACGCACTGGACGCGAAAGGGGCTGCCGCAGCCGTCAGCAAGATGGCGTTTGGAAATAAGCTTGGCGTTGCTATTTATGACAGCGTAACGGCGCGGCAGCTGTTTGCGCCGGGCCTGGGCAACCTGGTTGCAGAAGTACGGGCGCAGGACAAAGCGCAGGTAGAAGCGGCGTTTGCACAAGCCGGGCTGTCGGACGCGTGCATGGCAATCGGCGAGGTAACGGCGGAGCCGAATTTTATATATGGGGATGCGGTGATTTCCATGGAAGACGCCCTTACGGCATGGACAGGCACGCTGGAAAAAGTATTCCCAACCGTTGCGGTGCCTGGGAAAGAAGAAGTGCACACCGGAATCTACCATGAAAAAAACGTCTATGTATGCAAGCACAAAGTGGCAAAGCCAGCCGTATTTATCCCGGTATTCCCGGGGACAAACTGCGAGGACGATTCTGCGCGGGCGTTTTTGCAGGCAGGTGCGGACGTGAACGTAACCGTGTTTAAAAATCTAAGCGGGCCGGATATCCGGGATTCTGTAGCGGAATTCGTAGCGGCAGTCGACCGCTCGCAGATTCTGATGTTCCCAGGGGGCTTTTCCGCCGGGGACGAACCGGAGGGGTCGGCAAAGTTTTTTGCCAATGTGTTCCGCAACGGGCGCATCAAAGAGGCGGTTACGCGGCTTTTGCAGGAGCGGGACGGCCTTGCGCTGGGCATCTGCAACGGGTTCCAGGCCCTCGTCAAGTTGGGGTTGCTGCCTTATGGGGAAATTACGGAGCAGAAGGAAGATTCGCCGACATTGACCTACAATACGATCGGGCGCCACATTTCCAAAATGGTTTCGGTCAAGGTCGTATCGGATAAAAGCCCGTGGCTGGCAAAAGCGCAGGCCGGCAGCGTATATGTAAATCCGGCGTCTCACGGGGAAGGCCGGTTCGTGGCGAACGAGGAATGGCTGGACCGGCTGTTTGCAAACGGCCAGGTGGCGACGCAGTACGTCAATGAGGCAGGCAATCCGACGATGGACGAAGCGTGGAACATCAACGGCTCCTACCGGGCGATCGAAGGCATCACAAGCCCGGACGGCCGCGTGTTTGGCAAGATGGCGCACGCGGAACGGCGCGGGGAATCCGTGGCGGTCAATATATACGGGGAGCAGGATATGAAGCTGTTTGAAGCAGGCGTGGCGTATTTCCAGTGACCTTTTTTTAAGACGTAAAAGCAAAATTGTATGAGAGTTTTGCTGATGCTCTAGAGCGTGTTTGAAAAATGCTTTCCGTAAGATGTGCTTCACATTTTGTGG
>CASUON010000358.1 GCA_949457475.1 uncultured Lachnospiraceae bacterium | reverse complement strand
CAAAGACAAACAAAATATTTTGTAACAGTTTTAGACTTTACAGGGCACTAGTATGACGCCATCCTCTCCCGGTAGCGTTTCTCAATCCTCCTTAAATGCTGCAGGAATATTTCTTTGATGATGGCATTCTCCCTTATATCCATGTAACGCTCCACAATGCCCCCCATAATTCCTTTTTTTCGTATTCCTCATAGATTTTATCGATTTTATCGATTTTAGCTATCGGTATTTATCAGCGCACGCCGCCCTCCTGTATCATTTATAAAAATACGAAAAACTATCATAACGTTTGTATAACAGCAACCAGTATAAAAGTCGCCCAGTTATTATTCAGTTTGTAACTGAATGACAAAATGAAGATAATTATTTATAATAGAATTAAAAGCTTGAAAATCTGCATAAATATGGAAAGCAGTACGCATTCTATACAGGCATAACGCAGCCACAGGCGCAAAAGAATGATCTGGATAACGATCTGATTAAAATTAAGGAGGGCAAATAGATATGGGAAACCGAATCAATCACCGAATCAATCATAAAAGGAATGCCGGCGGCAGGTTTTTGCTGGCGAGAAAAGACGAACTGTCCCAGCGGCAAAAGGACGTCATTGTGGACTTTGTAGTCCGTGAAATGCTTGGGGAAAAGGTCGCATCCGATCTGTATGAACTGGAGGGCTACCTGGAAGAAGAAAGTGAATCCATCGATCAAACTATGGCTGAAAAACTCCAGGCCAGCGTCCAGCAAGGGTGCGCCGTATATTCCGGCCTGCTGCCTTTTCAAAATGGCGCTGGAACCGCGGCTTTGCTGAAAAAATTATGGAACGCATTGGAACAGGCTGACGCATCCGGGTTTGTCCAGATTGATACGGATTTATGATGACGATGACAAGCGTATTTATCCGCCATGTTCCAGACTATCCGGTTCCTGAATCTGAATGCCCTCTTTCTATCCTCGTGGCAGCAGACGCGCCGCTGCTCGCCGCAGAGCGCAAAATATACCTCAAAATATGCAAACTGTTCCAAAATACTTTCGGATGGCGCCGCCTATGTTATACTTTTACAATCAGCAGGCATGCGAAGCAAAAAGTCTGCACAAAATATTTGCAAGGAGGAATGAAATGGTAAAAAATCTGCTTCATAAAGAGCTTGCAGCCTTCCTGTCCATTGCTATGGCAGTATCGATGCTGGCAGCTGCCAGTCCGGTAAATACAATGGCAGCGGTTCGTCTGAGCGAAAAGACGAAGACGGTAACTGTAGGCAAAAGTGTAAAACTGAAGCTGAACAACAGCAAAAAGAAATGGGTAATAAAAAAGGCGTCGTCAAGTAAACCTTCCGTGGCAAAAGTGACGAAGAAAACAAAAACGTTTGTAAACGTAAAGGGGAAAAAGGCCGGAAAAGCCAAAATCAGCGTCGTACTAAAAAATAAGAAAACATCTGGCAAAAAAACGCTGACTTGCCAGGTAAAAGTAGTTCCAAAGAAGAAACCGGCGCCGACGGTTCCTACAGAACCAGCCGTACCGACGCAGCCAACAGAGGCAACGCAGCCAACGGATGCAACGCAGCCTTCGATATCGCCAGAAGCAACCGTATCAAACCAAAAAGAACTGGACGCAGCGTTAGCGGAAAACGGCGTAGAAAAAATCACAATCAACACCATCCTTCCAGAACAGTTCGTAATTCCGGCGGGAAAATATTTGAATAAGGATCTGATCGTAAACGCACCTGCTTCTGATGTGGAAAACAGCGGCGAATTCCGTTCTATTCAAATTCAGTCAATCAAACCGGATACATGGATCGAAAAAGCAGTTGGGAATACGTTGCTCGTCACATCGACTGTTTCCAGAATTATCATAAGCGAAGGCGCGCGCGTCAATCAAATTTCCTATACAAGGGAAGGCGCAAACTCCAAGCTGGAAGTATTCGGCAGCGTAACGACCGTTTCTGTGAAAAAGAAAACAGCCCTTTCGATATCCGGCAAGACGGGTTCGAAAGTTGACGTCCAAGTAGAACAGGCCGCAGCCGATACGCAAGTAACGACAGAGTTAAAAATCAGTATCAAAGTAATGTGCGCCGTAAAGATGACGTTTCAAAAAGGTTCGGAAGATAGTTCGATAGAACTCGCCGATAAAACGATTGCCGCCACCGTAATGAATTATACAACAACGATTCTTTCTGTGAAAAAACCGGATGGAACGCAGATAACAGTTAATGTTGACCAGATATCCACGGTAACAGCATCCAGTTCCTCCGGCTCCTCCAGTTCTTCCGGCTCCTCCAGTTCTTCCGGCTCGACCAATACCGGTTCCGTCAACAGGCCGAGTACGGGAGACAAACCAAGTACGGACGACAGCGCAGGGACCGTCACAGGCGGAGGGATACAAATGCCTCCAACAGATGATAACAATAAACCAGACGACAATAAGCCGAGCACAAAGCCAGGCGTAAAACCGGACAGCGACGCCTTAGACCAGACCGGCGATCTGATTAACGAAAGCTATCCCGTACCGGTAGCAGAAGATTTGATGTCCTATATCGATGCGGAAGTCACCGTCATCGTATCCGGTGAAAGCGTTGTAACATCATCCGCCATTGTCTATCAAAAAACTGTCTTCAGTAAAGATATGAAAGCCCCGGCGTCCATACCGGGCGGAAGGGTACAGATCGCCTATAAGTTTAATGAAAACGGGAAGGTCGTTGAATGGAAGGATATTTCCGAGGTAACAGAAAATCGCAGAACTCACAAAGTACGCACGGACGAATCAGTTAACCTTGGCGTACCGATTCGATATATCAGCGAGACGGGCGAAGTCAGTAAAGCGGCATACGTACTGGTATCCCTTAAGCGAAGGGATGTGATCCAGGAATTTGTAGATCATTACGCAGAAGCAAACAGCCTGGATAAGAATGAAGCAAGACCATTTTATCTAACATGGACGCAACCGCTCAATATAATATACAAGTATACCCCTTCGGATTGCGGAACATTGTCTTACCAGTATGACGCAAGTATCGTATTATCTACAGAAAAGATTGACGAAGAAACCGCATTTCCAGGATATGCTCGCTAAGAACGGAGGTACACGGATACTTCTATTCAAACGGATTCTCCTATTCAAACTATACAAGTATTTTCGGCCCATCGAAAGCAGTTCCATGGGCCGAAAAGCTTTTTTAAAGACAGAAATCAGAGTAAGGAACTGCCTGCTTCGCACCACTGCGTCGTTAAAAT
>CASUON010000357.1 GCA_949457475.1 uncultured Lachnospiraceae bacterium | reverse complement strand
TCCGGTATGGAATACTTTCGCAGAATGCCTAGGACTTCTTGCATTCCGGAGCGGATCTTGCCGGCAGTCTACAGTCAGAATTTATGCCAAGTTTTACCGGTGCGTAGTGCAAATTCAGTATCCCCTATAACGACGCATTCCACAGAATCAAAAAGTATTATATTCCCATATACTCCGTCTTCCCTCCAAGACCAGGTTCCGTCGTCGTTATCCTCAGGCCCGCACCCGC
Source organism: uncultured Lachnospiraceae bacterium (assembly GCA_949457475.1). Taxonomy (GTDB): domain Bacteria; phylum Bacillota; class Clostridia; order Lachnospirales; family Lachnospiraceae; genus Eubacterium_J. Next base: position 3,018 of record CASUON010000357.1, on the reverse strand, counting down.
CATGCAGTTCCACAGTTTTTCCGTTTTTCAAACGCAGTTCCATTGGCATATCAATAAAATCACTGCCTACTAGCGGATCTGAAGTTGTCACTTTGACAGAAAACCCGATCGGGGATATCCTCAGTTCATCCATTGTCCCTTCGCTGTTGCCATACGCAAATTTCTGCCCTGCGGCAAGTTCCACAGACACATCCTGTATGTCAAAAGGAATATCAAATTCCCATTTCCCCGGCACGTTTACCGTCCCAGTTTCATCCCGCAGCTTCATATGTTCCAGGGATATTTGTTCATGGTCTTTTGCACGTCCCTTATAAGTAAACGCAAGATAGTATTCCATGTAGTTTGCATGCTCCGCGCCGCCTACCTTCCCAGACGCTGCGTAGGGCCACAGGCGGCCCCCGTTTTTAATCATGTCAAATTCAACATCTGCGGGCGCTTCGCCGTTAGCTAACAACGTGCTTCCGTCGGATTTTTCAATCCGAAAAACAACACCCATATGTTTTCCATCGCCGATGACCCCTTTTGCAGAAATCTTATATCCATGATCTTTGGCTACAATATCGATAGCGCTTCCCATCGTATTCGCCACCTTTAATTCTTCGTCTGTCATAATGCCAAATATTAATCGAAAAGAACCCGGTATCTGCATCCATCCTGCTGCTACGCTGACTGTGCCCATCCCGATGATGGCGCAGGCGCAGGCTGCTGCTGTAACAAGCGCCCTTTTCCAGGCCTTTTTTTTGTTTTGGATAGCCTTTTTTTGCAATTCCTTTAATACCTGCTTTTTCGCCATAATTCTTTCATACTCAGATAATTTCTTATTTCCAGGCGTTTCCGTTCCACAGCTTTCCGTTCCATAATTTTCGAACTCTTCCAAGTCCATTTGCGCATCGTTTAATAATTCATAAATATCTTTCATAATTACACTCCTTTTAGTGCCCGCAATTTCTTTTTTGCCCGTGACACCCGATTATAGACGGCTGATTTTTTCATGTTTAATTCCCGGCTTACCTGCTCCACCGGTTCCTCGTCCGCATATATGCGAAGCAGTATTTCCCGGTCTTGGGGCTTAAGTACCGACAGCAGTTCTTCCATCCGTGTAGAAATTTCCCGCTCGATCATTTGGCGCTCGACCGTTAGATAGCCGGCCGTTTGATCCGTTTCCATCCCGCTATAAGCGGCCTTATCCATTTCATCCTTGTACTTTCGCATATAATCAATGGATTTATATTTTGATATCGCGGCGATCCAATTCTTAAAACTGTTGCTTTCAGAATGAAAGGAATCAATATGCTCCCATAGGGAAAGGAGCACATCATTAAAACACTCATCCTGCTTCATTTGAAGGCATGGCATCGTTTTCCTGATGACTGCCTTGATAAGCCCTCCATATTCGTCAATTACATACAATAACGCCTCCTCATTTTTCATCCGTAGCTGATAGATAAAATTATCGTTATCTATCTTCATCCCTGATCCCTCCCCACATATTTTGGATTCTGTATTTTTATAAATCAAGCGGTGTTTCTATTTATGGTGTCTTTACTTATTTAGACGAATAGGATTTGCAAATTCTATCAAATTCATAAAAAATTTCCGCAAAAAACAAAAAGGCGCAAAGCCTTACTTAATAATAAGACTTTACACCTGCCCGTTTGCCTTTACCGTGGCAATTCTGTTCGTTAAATATTCCGGAACACGCGATCGCTAACGCTATTCGGCAAATTTGTGGGAACACGCAATCGCTAACGCTCCAGGCCCGATATGGCACGATACGCTTAACGATAACGGGTTGACGACGCACTGCTGGCCCGGAAATGCTTCTTTGACTTCTTTATCAAACTGCATCGCTGCATCCAGGTCATGCGTATATGCGATATCAATATATAGGCTGCTGGCGGATGGATCCTGGAAACGGTTTTTGCAGTCGTTTGCCATAGCGTCCAGCATAATCGTTTTTGCCTGTTTTACAGTCCTTGCCTTTGCAAAAGCGTCCAGCTTCTCCCCCTGAATCTGCAATACTGGCTTTAAACGCAGCAATGTCCCAAGCGCTGCCGCCGCCGGCGTAATACGCCCTCCTTTTTTCAAGTATTTTAACGTATCTACCATAATATAAATACTGGATGCAAACTTTTCGCGCTCCAGGGCTTCTTTGATCTGCGCCGCGCTTTTCCCCTGTCCCGCCAGCCTTTTCGCATCCAGTACCGAACGGCGTTGTGTGACGGATATCCGCTGGTTGTTTACTACCTGCACTTTGCCCTCATAGTTCTGCGCCAGCATATACGCCGTCTCGCAGGAGCTGCTAAGCCCTGAAGACATCGGGATATGCACGACCTCATCATATTCTTGCAACAATTTGTCCCACATATCGGTGACATCCCCGACGGCAGGCATAGAGGTCGAAATCTCAACGCCGGTTTCCAGCATTTGATAAAACTGCTCCTGTGTTAAATTCACACCTTCAAAATACGTCTCTCCATTCATAAAAAAAGGCATCGGCAATACGTAAACCCCTATTTCTGACGCCTCAGTTTGCGTGATCCCGCTGTTTGAATCCGTAACGACAGCTACTTTTCCCATGCAAATGTCCTCCATTTTCCTGTTCTATCTTCCTAATTGATTTCCTATGCATCCCATATGCATTTCCGGTGATTTTCCATGCATCCCATATGCGTTTCCATTGATTTCCTATGCATTCGATATGCATCTCCATTGATTTCCTATGCGTTTTCTATGCATTCCATATGCATTTCTATTGATTTCCTATGCATTCCATATGCATTTCTATTGATTTTATATGCATCTCTATTGATTTCCTATGCATTCTATTTTTTATGGCTGTTTTTCAAAGCGTAATTAAAAAATACTTTCCATAAACAGTTTTCTCCGAAGCACATTGTAACATACATGAAAAATACTTACAAGAAAAAGCATTTCAAAAACAGGAGAAATTTGGCGTTCTAGTTACTTTTCACGGGGTGGGGATATGCAGGATATACTATCAAAAGAAAAATAATA
>CASUON010000356.1 GCA_949457475.1 uncultured Lachnospiraceae bacterium | reverse complement strand
TAGGATAAAGATACCAACGCTTGGATGGGTCAGGCTGAAAGAAAAAGGCTATATGCCAGCTTCAAAGCAGGGGTATGTGATAAAAAGCGGCACGGTTTCCCGTAAGGCGGGCAGGTATTATGTGTCTGTCCTGGTGGATATCCCTGGTACAGAAAAACCACAATTAAACAGTTTCGGATTGGGGGTTGATCTGGGCATAAAAGAGTTTGCAGTCATAAGCAGCGGCATTGTAAAGAAAAATATCAATAAAACCAGGGCAGTCAAAAAACTGGAAAAGAAGTTAAAAAGAGAACAGCGCTGTCTTTCGAGGAAATACGGGGACTTAAAGAAGCGCCGCAATGAAAAGAAAGGAGGGGCTACTCGGCAAAATATCCAGAAACAAGTCTTAAAGGTACAAAAAATTCATCACAGGATAGATAATATCCGTACAGATTACATCAGTAAATGTGTAAGTGAGATAGTAAAAACCAAACCGTCTTATGTTGCCATTGAAGATTTGAATGTAAAAGGCATGATGAAGAATAAGCATCTTTCCAAGGCAGTTGCTTCACAGAAGTTTTATGAATTTAGGACAAAACTGGAAGCAAAATGCAAAGAATCCGGGATTGAATTAAGGGTTGCAGGCAGATGGTTCCCGTCAAGCAGGATGTGCCATAAATGCGGACATATAAAGAAGGATTTGAAATTATCTGACAGGGAATACATTTGTGAGTGCGGATACCATGCAGACAGGGATTTCAATGCAAGCCTTAATTTGAGGGATGTTTCCACTTACAAAATAGCATAATCAGGTAATTGTAAGTATGTACCGATGGCTTAGTCGGTAATTTACGGCTGTGGAGTGTACAAGAGCCTGCGAGTAGCGAGCTGGCAACAGCCGCAAAAGCATACACGATGAAACAGTAAGGAATGTCTGTGAAGGCTTCCAATATCTCAATATGGGTATATTTGTCCAAATTTTGAGTAGCAGGTCATTATGAATACGGCAGTTAAAATGCGTGTCATTAAAAGAAGCGGGGAAGAAGTTGCGTTTGATTTGACGAAAATCATCAATGCGATTAAATCTGCGAATAAGGAAGTGGACGGTATTTACCAGATGAATGCTTTCCAGATTCAGGCAGCGGCGGAAAATATCGCCAAACAGGCGGCACAGATGCCCCACGCGCTTCATGTAGAAGACATCCAGGATATGGTAGAAACCGGGATTATGGAGATGCGCGGGTATGAGGTCGCGCAAAAATACGTCCGCTACCGCTATAAGCGGGAGCTCGCCAGGAAATCCAACACGACCGACAACGGAATATTAACGCTAATTGAAAATATCAATGAAGAGATCAACCAGGAAAATTCAAATAAAAACCCGGTGCTAAATTCTACGCAGCGGGATTATATGGCGGGCGAAGTCAGCAAAGATTTGACCAAGCGGCTGCTGTTGCCGGAAGATATTGTTGCGGCGCATGAAGCGGGGGTAATCCATTTCCATGATACCGATTATTTTGCGCAAAAAGAGCATAACTGCGACTTGATCAACCTGGAAGATATGCTACAAAACGGGACGGTTATCAGCGAGACGCTAATTGAAAAGCCGCACAGCTTTTTTACCGCCTGCAATGTAACGACGCAGATTGTCGCGCAGGTGGCAAGCAACCAGTATGGCGGGCAGACGTTTACACTGTCCCACCTTGCGCCGTTCGTAGAAGTCAGCAGGAAAAAAATCCGCAAGGCAGTTATCAGCGAACGCAAGGCGTGCGGCGAATCGCTGGATGGGGAGTTGATTGAGAAGCTGACGGATATGCGTTTGCGTAGCGAAGTAAAAAACGGCATCCAGACGATTCAGTACCAGCTGATTACTTTGATGACCTGCAACGGGCAGGCGCCGTTTGTTACGATGTTTATGTATCTGGACGAGGTAGAAGAAGGGCAGCTGCGTGACGACCTTGCCATGGTGATCGAGGAAGTGCTGCTACAGCGGATGCAGGGCGTAAAAAATGAAAAAGGTAGCTGGATCACCCCGGCGTTTCCAAAGCTGGTATACGTACTGGATGAAGATAATATTACGCCGGATTCCAAGTATTGGCATTTGACGGAGCTGGCGGCAAAATGTACGGCAAAACGCATGGTGCCGGATTATATATCCGCAAAAGTCATGCGCTCTTTAAAACAGGGTGACGTCTATCCATGTATGGGGTGCCGTTCGTTCCCGACGGTAGAAGACGGGCAGCGCAATCCAGACGGCAGCCGGAAATACTACGGCAGGTTTAACCAGGGGGTGGTGACGATCAACCTGGTAGACGTGGCTTGCTCCTCACAGGGGGATATGGAGGAGTTTTGGCAGATTTTGGATGAACGGCTGGAGCTGTGCCACCGTGCCTTGCGCTGCCGCCATGAACGACTGCTGGGCACGACGTCCGACGCTGCGCCGATCTTGTGGCAGCATGGAGCGCTGGCAAGGCTGAAAAAGGGCGAGAAGATCGACCGGCTGTTGTATGGCGGCTATTCGACAATCTCCCTTGGGTATGCAGGACTATGCGAAATGTGCGTGCGCATGATCGGCAAGACGCATACTTCAGAAGAAGGGCGTACGTTTGGCCTTCAGGTAATGCAGAAATTAAATGACAAATGTAGAGAATGGAAAGAGGCGGAAAATATCAGCTATTCCGTATATGGGACGCCGATGGAGTCGACGACTTATAAATTTGCCAAATGCCTGCAAAAGCGTTTTGGCATACTGCCTGGCGTAACCGATAAAAATTATATTACGAATAGTTATCATGTACATGTGGCGGAACCGATCGACGCTTTCCGAAAATTAGAATTCGAAGCGGATTTTCAGAAATTATCCCCTGGCGGAGCGATCAGCTATGTGGAAGTACCGAACCTCCAGGATAATATCGAAGCTGTATTGACCGTTATGAAATTTATTTACGATAATATTGTATATGCAGAATTGAATACGAAAAGCGATTACTGTGAAATCTGCGGCTATGATGGCGAGATAAAGATCGTAACGGACGATTCAGGAAAGCTTGTCTGGGAATGCCCAAGCTGCGGCAACCGCGACCAGAGCCAGATGTCTGTCGCAAGGAGGACGTGCGGCTATATCGGGACGCAGTTTTGGAACCAGGGGCGCACGCAGGAGATCAAAGACCGTGTGCTGCACCTGTAGCAGCTTTGCGCTGTACGGCAGCAAAGGCAGCACGTAGCGAATGTAGCATTAGCAAAGCCCGTGGGGCAGCCTGCAATGAATAGCAGCGTCAGCCAAAG
>CASUON010000355.1 GCA_949457475.1 uncultured Lachnospiraceae bacterium | reverse complement strand
CAGCCGATCCATATTAACCGCAACAGGGACCGCGGAGCGTCGCGGACAAGCAATAAGGTCACCCCAATGCGCCCGTCTAAAAAAGTTGCGTCCAATGGCATGGAAGTGTGTATTATACGCCCTATGAATTTTGACGACGCAAGGGAGATTACGGAGACGCTGTTGATGAACCGCCCGGTAATCTTAAACGTAGAAGGGCTGGATGTAGATATTGCGCAACGGATTATTGATTTTACTTCGGGTTCTTGTTTTGCGATCAACGGGAACTTGCAGCCAGTGTCCAAGTATATCTTTATTGTAACGCCGGCGAACATCGATATATCCGGCGACGTCCAGACATGGCTCGATTCGTCTTATGGCCCTGGCTCCGGTTCTGGTTCGGAACCGATCCGTATGGACTTTTCATAAGGTTGCCGTTCTAAAGGAGCGCAGATGGAGCAGGAAGAGCAATATATTAAAAAACGCATGGTCGACCTTTCCAGGCGGGCCAGCGAAAAAGGCATTGTGACTTTTAGCAATTTCTTGAACTTAAATGAGTTGCACATACTTCACCAGGCAAGTGGGGAATTATACAGTTCTTTCCAGCTGTCCGGCGGGTATGGGCAGGCAGAGCGTCAGATGGTGGCTTTTCTCCCTGATGCTCTTTGTTATGCCTGGCAATACCCGATCGACGCGGTGCGCATTACGCCGTGTGCGCCGAAATTTGCGGAAAATCTGACCCACAGGGATATTCTGGGCGCACTGATGAACCTGGGTTTAAAACGCGAAATGCTGGGGGATATCCTCTTATCCGGTTCCGGTACGTCGCAGCCGTTTTGCGAAGCGACGATATTATGCGTAGATTCCATCAGCGGCTATATCGTTGAAAACTGTGTCCGTATCCGCCATACGGCAGTCGCCTGCCAGAAAATCCCAATCGCGGATTTTTACTATGAACCGACATTGACTGAAAAAGAGAGCGCGGTTTCTTCGTTCCGCTTAGATACGGTAATCGCCGATATCTGCAAGCTGCCGCGTTCCGCCGCGCAAAAAATCATCTGCGACGGGAACGCGTTTGTCAACGCGCGCAAAATCCAGCAAAACGGATACCAGTGCCAAGACGGCGATATCCTGTCTGTCCGCCATTATGGAAAGTTCCAGATCGCATCCACGAACCGGCAGACAAGAAAAGGGAAATTAAAATATATAATTAGGACATATTCCTGAATATGGATTTGTATGGATTTGTATGGATTTGTTATAGAAGTTATCGAAATTAGATAAATAATATCAAATTTAAAAAATCTCGAAATTAGATAATAAATTTTAAAATGCGTTGCAGGCAGGAGGAACCGCTTATATGAAAGACAAACAGAAAAGCAAAAAATGGCATATGGCTGTATTTGCCGCCGTTTCCTTGCTTCTTATTATCTGCGACCAGGCGGCGAAAAGGGCCGCGCAGCTGCATTTGCAGGGAAAAGAAGACATTGTATTATGCAAAGGAGTGTTTGAACTGCATTATTTGGAAAATAGGGGGTCGGCATTTGGCATGCTGCAAGGGCAGCGGACGTTTTTTATCCTTATGGCCGTATTTGTACTGCTTGCCATCCCATACCTGTATTCCAGAATCCCTGTAGACAGGAATTTTTTTTATATGCGGATCGCGGCGCTCCTTTTTTTTGCAGGCGCGGCGGGTAATGCTATTGACCGCGTATTATATGGGTACGTCATTGATTTTTTATATTTTTCACTGATTAATTTTCCAGTTTTTAATGTCGCGGATATTTATGTGTCCGTCGGTACCTTTTTATTTGTGCTACTGATCTGCTTCTATTATAAAGAAGAAGATTTAAAGCAGCTTCATTTGTTTGGTTGATGATTTATGTAAAGGAGGGCGCCGCCATGGGGCAGGGGCAGAATTTAGAAGGCAGCGTTACACAGACGTTTGCCGTAGATTCTTCCTATGAGGGCAGCCGGATCGACAAATTTTTATCTGCGGTCTATCCGGACTTATCCAGGTCTTATTTTCAAAAACTGATCAAATCCGGCGATGTCTTGATATCGGAATGCACGCCAAAATCCAGCTCAACAGTAAAAGAGGGGGATCTTGTGACGGTACGGATCCCGCCGGCAGTCCAGGTTGATATCCGGCCAGAAAATATCCCACTAGACATTTTATACGAAGACGATGACGTATTAATTGTAAATAAGCCCAAAGATATGGTCGTCCATCCAGCTCCAGGTCATATGTCCGGGACGCTTGTCAACGCCGTGATGTACCACTGCAAAGACGGCCTATCCGGCATCCACGGGGAAATCCGGCCCGGTATCGTACACCGTATCGATAAAGATACGACAGGTTCTTTGATTGTATGCAAAAACGACTACGCGCATCTGAAAATTGCGGCGCAGATAAAAGCGCATACGGTAACTAGGCGCTATCGCGGCATTGTAACCGGGATCGTAAAAGAAGAATCCGGCTGTATCCGCGCGGATATCGGGCGCGACCCGAAAAACCGGAAACGGATGGCGTGCAATGTGAATAACGGAAAACCGGGCGTGACGCATTACCACGTATTGGAACGATACAAACAACATACGTATATGGAATTCGAACTGGAAACGGGCAGGACCCATCAGATTCGCGTGCATATGGCACAAGTTGGGCATCCGCTGCTTGCAGACCTATTGTACGGGCCTGCAAAATGCCGTTTCCATTTGCAGGGGCAATGCCTGCATGCGATGACCATTGGCTTTTTGCATCCGGCGACTGGCAATTACTTGGAAGTGACGGCGCCATTGCCGCAATATTTTGAAGATTTGCTGGCCTCTGGGAAATTGTAACTTGGGAGTTTGCCTTTTGGATATATTGCGACTTGGACGTTTGCCTTTTGACATATTTTGACTTGAATTGTGCAATCTATATATTTTATATAGTAAAAAGAAGTTTTTTCTGTACATTATGCATTACTTACGTTATAATAATAGTGATAGAAAGGAGTGAAGACTATGAGCAATTATGTAATTACTATTGGACGCGAATTTGAAAGCCTGGGCATCGACATTGGACTGGAACTGGCAAAACGGCTGGGAATAAAATGCTATAATAAAGAGCTGCTTAGCAGGGCGGCCAAGGAAAGCGGGCTGTGCGAAGAAATTTTCCATGCGCAGGACGAAAAGCCAACGAATAGTTTTTTATATTCCTTAGTAATGGATACGTATTCCGCCACTGGATACACGGCGGCGCCGTTTCTGGATATGCCGTTAAACCACAAAATCTTTTTAGCGCAGTTTG
>CASUON010000354.1 GCA_949457475.1 uncultured Lachnospiraceae bacterium | reverse complement strand
ACCGGATAAACTCAAAAATCACACGGACGACCCACTCGCTCTGCGCCTCCATTTCATCAAGCTGCCAATGATAAACGGCTTTTTCGACGCGGCCTCAAATACCGCATAAGCAAACGCAGGCTCCGTACATCCCGCGTAAATGTCCGTTACAAACCTTTTAAATAAATAATTCCAACGAAACGGGACATTTTGAAAAAGGCAGCCTACGGCTTGCGGATAAGGCTTTATCACAACAGCCTTGTTGAAACCATAAGATGGGATCGTGCCGATCGTATAGCAGACAAGTTTGATCGCAATTTCCGGATATCCGTAGTCATAGCCGCTGATCGAAACGGCATTTGGAAAAAACGCTTTTCTCGTATCGGTATCACAATAACGGATGATGGCAAGCATGGTACGATATTCAAAAAGATCATAGTCTTTTCCCTTGATTGCTAAAAGTTCCAAAAATTGTTCCGTATTCATAGATCTATCCTTTCCGGGGGAATTGCGATTAGAATGGTTGAAATAATTGTACTACTATATACAATTAATAGCAAGAAAATTCTATTTTTTTGATATATGTAAGATATTTTTTTACATAGAATGGTTTTCATGAAAAGCAGAAGAAAGTGCAGGCAGAACCCCAGAAAAATGAATGCGCCCCACATTTTTTTAATATATCCCAGCTAACGCCTTACTGACTGGACGGAAACGATTTCTCCATTATCTATTTCAAAAATTTCATCACAAAGTATCCTAATATCTTCCGCATTATGGCTGACGAAGATCATAAGGAACTGTCCTGCGTCCGAAGAGAGAAAATTATTCAATAATTGATATTTGCTTTTCGGGCTTGGCTGCATAAGTCACGGGTAGACAAGGTATAGCTTTTTCCGTCTTTGATAAAATGCGTCCCACACTGCCGAAACTCAAAACGTACGTTATGAGAAACACATTGCTGCCGTATGTACAATACCCAGTCATAGTTAAGTGGCCTTGCATTTTTGTCAGACTCCCCGCCGACTACGACTAATTCAACATTATCAAGATAGGCTGTAAGGTTTATTTCCTCAATCAATGGCTGGCAGATAATATTTTTATGTTTGATAGGCAGCTTGTTGAAAATAGAAAGCCTATAATCAGCCCTGTCTTGATTTTCTACCGTACAGCCAACCGTAACATTCTCATACCCATCGTTCCAGTCCTCTGGGATACAATCCATAAACCGTTCCATACGCTTTGTCAAAAAAAGAAAGTGCAAGTCGGAACGCTCCCGTATCATCTGCCAACATTCAAAACGCCATTCATCGGCATCCTCAAGCAAAAAATCCGTAGAAAAGCAAAGATATACCGTCTGTCCCGATTTGATTTTGTATTCCCCAGATTTATTTTTAGCGATAGGGGCGTAGAAGTTATTTGTCTTTACAATATTGTCCGTATCGATCCCATGCTTGAAGTCACCCTTATGGATGTAACAATACCTGCATCCCTCGCTATGTTTGTGGCAGCCACGCCACGGATTCCACATTACCAAATTTATAACCTCACATTTCCGCAGACAGGGCAGAATATCCATTTTGCTTTTTTCATTATTCTGCCCCAAAAGCCCATACCTACCCTCTTTAAGCTCCAAACTGACATGCTCTAGAGCGTGTTTGCGCCATAAGTTTTCGTAAGTTCCTGCAATGCTAATTCCAGCTACGCCAGCCATTGCGATTATTGGCCGCCTGCATATCCGATCACAGCGTTTCCGCTGCCAATCTGGGACTTGTCATAATATAATAGTCCAGCAGCCCTGTCCTTGTATCCCTCGCAGAACAAAAACCTTTCGTCTCCGCCCATACATATGCCCTTGTTTTCACTCATGGGAACCACGTCCACAAAAGCCCCTTCCTTATCTAATACAAGAATTTCCCTTTGTTCATATGCATGCTTATCTTCTTCATAATAAGCCTCCTGACACGCACTCAGATTATCCACGTACATGTATACCCCATCCGTATAGATGTTGGCATACTTGGGCAAATCTGTCCCGAACCACTCTTCCTTCCCCGTCTCCAGATTCCTTTTTCGTATCCCTTCCGTTCCAATCGAATAATACAAATATCCATCTGTCAGCGCCATACCGGAAATCACCTGTTTTTCATCATACTCGTAGAGGACCTCCTCTTCTTTCGTCCCAATCGACATATGTATGATTTCTCCACCGGAAGTCGGACTATCGCCTGTCCGATAATGCACAAAATATAGGTCGTCCCCCTGCGCTAGAAAATCGGAAAATCCTCCATGACTTTCTGATTCCAAATATCGTTCCGGCTTTGCGCCTTCCTCTATTTTTATGCGGTAAAGCATTTCTTTGCCGCCAGTCTCATACGTTATATAATATAAATAGCCCTCATGGATAAATCCGCCTGGATGATTAAAATCATTTCCCACTCTCTTATTAACCGTTGTTATCTCACGGTGCTTTGTCCCATCTTTCTCCATGCTGCACAAAGATACCCTGTCTCGGCCAATTTGCTGTAAGTAGTATATTTGATCTGAGGCATAAGCAATAAAGTTGCCCAACATCCCATTTACAAAAGCATCGCATTCCTCCGTGCCATGTGTGCAATCCGCTTTGTTGCACAGTTTCACATCCTGTCCGGTGCTGGCATCAAAAAAATAAACAAACCCCCCATCCGACAAGTTCTCATCTCTGAGCGAAAAATAGTCGCCATCCTCGCCTGCCGCCACGCTGGATTGATGCAAAAAGCGGTTGTCATGCTCTGCCTGCCCGACAGGGACGCTGTTTTTCCCACAGCCTGCAGCAAACACGAAGCCACAGGCAAGGAGCCACACCTGTATTTGTTTTTGAATATTATTTTTATTTTTCATCAAACTGCACCTCCCGCGAAAAATTATGTAAATTACCTGCACAAATATTATTCCTCTTCCGCCCATAGCAAATGCGGATATCTGTAACTGTACCGCTTACCTATGCGGAATAGTTTCCTTTTCTGTTAAAAATATTTCTATAACAGGAACTTTTTGCACTAATTTTATGACAGATTCTTATTCATGTCAACAATATTTTGTTTTATTAACCTTATTGTTTTTATTTATGTACATACATGAAATTTGGAAAACACACAACCTTTCCTTCACACGAAACAGCTATTCCCCATATGTATCATACCGTCTTTCTTGTTACTTTTCATGGGGGATGTCCCTTAAAAATGAGAAATAATAGGTTGTTATCCGGCAAAACGTGCATATTTTTGTATCCCGGACGCCGGAACCAGGCAGCAGGCCCGTCCAGATG
>CASUON010000353.1 GCA_949457475.1 uncultured Lachnospiraceae bacterium | reverse complement strand
AATGCCTGGGACTTCTTGCATCCCGGAGCGGAACATCCGGACGGGCCTGCTGCCTAATTCCGGCGTCCGGGATAGAAAAATATGCACGGTTTGTTGGATAACAACCTATTATTTCTCATTTTAAAAGGATATCCCCACCCCGTAAAAAGTAACACCGTAAAGCCAAAGGCTGTACAGCAACAAATACAAAACGAAAAGCAGGAGCCACCAAATGAATGGTTGCTCCTGCTTTTCGTTTTTGTACTACCGCTTTGTAAAGTTTCAAATCATATCATTCTACCATACCATCACGGCCTACAGGCTTTTGTGCAGCAAGGAAAGCACCTCGGCAAGGTCATTTACATCCAGCTGCCCTGGGGCGGATGCTTTCTTTGCGGCGCCAAACGTTAATGCGGAGCCAAAGACTTCGCCGCACAGACGGCTGATAGCGCCTACGCCTGCCATCGACATTGTGACGATTGGGCGGTCTGCATGTTCACGGTACATTTCTTCTGTCGCCGCAAGCAATGTCAATACATCCTTTTTACTTTGCGGCATAACTGCAATTTTGGAAATATCCGCCCCAAGCTCTTGCATTTTACGCAATCTGCCGATCATGACGTCTTTTTCCGGCGTCTGGTTAAAGTCATGATTCGAAGCTATGACTTTCACACCGTGCTTATGCGCCGCTTCGATCATATCTTTGACCACTCCATCCCCGGTAAATGCCTCTACGTCCAAAAGGTCAATGCAGCCGGTTTTTACCGCCGCAATATTTAACGCCGCATACGCCTCGGGCTCCACCGCCTTTTGACCGCCTTCTTTGAATGTACGTAACGTAAATAACAGCGGCTTATCTTTTAACGCGGCACGCAGTTGTTTTAGTACTTCTTTCACCTGCTCGGTATCGAAGGCATATTCAAACCAGTCTACACGCCACTCCAAGATATCCGAGGGAACCGTTTCAAACGTTTTCGCTTCATTCAAAATATCTTCTTTTGTGACGCCGACGATCGGCACACAGATTTTTGGGATGCCTTCCCCTATTTTTATATTTCTAACGACTAACGGATTCATCTTTCTACCTTTTACGACCTATTAATCTATTTTAATCATACCTAATGTCAAGTACTTGTTTCATATGTTCAATTGGCATTTCCTTGCCTGTCCACAATTTAAACGACGCGGCGCCTTGGAAAAGCACCATGCCCATGCCGTTCATTGTCTTGCATCCGGCTTTTTTTGCCATTTTAAGCATTGCCGTCTCACGAGGCGAGTAGATCACATCGGTAACGATCAAATCCGGGCGGAAAAACGACGGATCCGGGATATACGTCTGCCCTTCCAGCGGCTTCATGCCCATGCCTGTCGCATTTGTAAAAAGGTAGGAATCCGCGATCTCCGCTTTTAACTTATCCAAATCTGCCAGGTCGCTTAACGTCACTTTGCAGTCCGTGCGTTCATTAATCTTTTCTATCGTAGCTTCTGCATTTTCCCAGAATTTATCTTTAATATTGAAAATAGAAATCTCCGCTACGCCGTCTATTGCCGCTTGTACCTGGATTGCGGTTGCCGCGCCGCCGGAGCCGACGATCGTCATCTTCTTGCCGACCACATCGATATTGTTATCTTCCAAGGATTTCATATAGCCGACACCGTCCGTAATATGCCCGGTAAGTACGCCGTTATCGTTTACAATGGTATTTACAGCCCCACATAATTCCGCCGCAGGCGACAGCTTATCAAGATACTGGCCTATGACCGTCTTGTTCGGCATCGACACGTTAGCGCCAACCATTTTCAACGCGCGCATGCCTTGAACCGCGTCTTTTAATGTATCCTGATCTACTTCAAAGGCAAGGTACGCATAATCTAGCCCGAGATACGCAAACGCTTCATTATGCATCGCCGGCGAGCTGGAGTGGCGGATCGGATATGCCATTAATCCGATCAGTTCTGTATGACCTGTAATTCTTTCTGCCATGGTTGCTTTCCTTCTTTCCTCATTTTTCTTAAACTTTCACGTTCTTCCGAATTTTTTATTTACAGCCAATTTCAAATATACTTGCGGGGATGATTAACCAAATACGCCTTTTTTATCCATTTCCAAAAGCTTTTTGACTAGCTCCTCGCAGATTTGCGATTCGCTTCTTCCGTCTGTAGCAATGACGATATCAGCGGCTGCCTCGTATTTTTCCCTGCGTGCTTCCATCAGCTGAGCAATATAAGGGATATTTTTATGCCCCTCTAAGAGCGGCCGGTCGTGGCTGTCCTTCACGCGTTCGTATATGGTATTTGGCGTTGCGGTCAAAAGCACCACCCTGCCGTTTTTTTTCATTTCTTTTACATTCGTTTCCCGCATCGATACGCCGCCGCCACAAGAAACTACAGTATTGCTTTTCGACTGCATCTCGATTAGCAGGTTTGTCTCCAGGTTCCGAAAATATTCTTCGCCAAATTTGGCAAAA
Source organism: uncultured Lachnospiraceae bacterium (assembly GCA_949457475.1). Taxonomy (GTDB): domain Bacteria; phylum Bacillota; class Clostridia; order Lachnospirales; family Lachnospiraceae; genus Eubacterium_J. The sequence goes on along the minus strand of CASUON010000353.1, from coordinate 845 downwards.
ATATCGGAAATACGCATGCCCTTCCTCTTTGCAATCACGGCGTCCATTTCTACAGATTCCATAGAAAACCTGGTGCTTAAATATCTGGAAACTGTAGATTTCCCGGTTCCCATAAATCCAATCAGGAAAATATTATAGTGAAACAGGCGCGATGCGCCTTCCTCTAACTGATTTTCATCTTTGTTTTCGTCCATATTATTCCAGCGGCTCCTTTTCCTTACGTTCTCCTGCATCATTATAGCAACTCAGATGCGCAAATGCAATAAAAATACGCATAAAAAACGAGTCTCCCCTTGTCGGTAAACCCGTTTTTTATGTTACATATAATGCTGGTGGAGGTATTTCTCCTTCGTAGCTAGCCCGCCCCGGATATGGCGCTCGGACTTATTGACATCCAAAACTTTTCTTACTTCATTGGCTAACGTTGGATTGACCTGTACTAACCTTTCTGTGCAGTCTTTATGTACCGTCGATTTACTGATGCCGTACTTTTTAGCAGCCTGCCGTACGGTCGCGTTATTCTGTATAATATAATTTGCGATTTCAATCGCACGTTCTTCGATATAACTTTTCAAAAGAGACCCCTGCAATCCTTGTTGTTACATTGTATGCAGGGGTCTTTTGTGTTATTCTTATTTTGGCGGATTTTCCGGCACGCCTTCCAGTTTAATATTCCGTTCTGTCTGCGCTTGTATCGTATTGGCTTTCATCGCGTCAACCATATCGAAGCCGGTCGTCTCTTTCACCGTCTCCAGCGTTTTGGCCAGGACGGACGGTACATAGCTACCCATCTGTGCGACCCCGGATTCCCCGTTTCCGCTGTCTATAATCGTAATCTTATCAAT
>CASUON010000352.1 GCA_949457475.1 uncultured Lachnospiraceae bacterium | reverse complement strand
CAAAAACCGCGTCCGACGGCATGCCTGCCATTCTCCTTGCATAGTCCATATCATCCGAAAAAATAAAGAATTTTGCGCCGGCTACGTTTTCTTTTATGTACGCTATCCCCTTCCGGTAATAGGCATCCGGGCAGGTAGTTTTCCCATTTACTACTACGTCGCCCCTTCGGATATGCACGCAGACCGATTCCGTCCCGCGGATCAGATCCAACAACGTTCGGTTCCTGTTTTCCACCGGGCTTTTTACCTTAAGCTCTTCCTTTATCTGCTCTTTTATATCGAAAAAATATTTCTCCGACTGAAAATATCCGCTAAGGATTGCATGGCCTGCCCCGGCTGCTTCAGGATAAATATCAATGTACCCATTTCTTACAAAAAAGAGGCCGTCCTTGTTCCACGCATATTCTTTTCCACACTCATACTGGTAAAACATCATTTTCGAGCTGCACCTTAACACCCTGCCCCGCTTTTTTTGGATGCGGTAATAAGCTCTGCCCTGTTTCCCCGTCCGGCTTAAAAACTCCCGTTTGGAAAAAATGGTTTCATGCTTGGGCAGGTTTAGGTGTGAAAATGCCTGCCCATAGTTAACGCCGTGGTCTATTTCCGGCTTTCCCAAATCGTTTTTTCCATATTCCGAGTAATCCAGGCACAGGCTGCCGCCAATTTCTTCCTGCATCCTTCTTGCCGCGGCGTACATAAACATCTGGTTCCCTAGGCCTGCCCTCATTTTGACAATAATCATCTTTTCCCTCTTATGTTTCGTTAAACTACTATTTGTCCATAAAAAATGCGTCCAGCTCTTTTACGATTTCTTTCGCACAGCTTTTACGGTAGCGTTCTTCCAGCGTCTTTACCGGAACCCTTGCATGCAGATAGCGCTTGGTAAACGCCTCCCATTTTAACAGATTTTCTTCCAACGGCTGCGCCGGGTCTATCAAAAGTTTGTATGGATAGTTTTTCAGATAAAATAGACAAGGGTCGTCCTTGCGGTAATAAATATGGATGATCGGTTTCCCGGTAGAAATATGCTCCAAAATCCGCGATGGTACATTTGTATTTTTCTTGCTCCCGATGTTGACCAGAAAATCCGCCTGCCGCCTGCCGTTTAATACTTCCTCCATCGGACAAAACCCATGCCATCGAACGCCGCCTATACGCCCCTGACGTCCGCTACCTTCCGTTATTTTCCCCACTAGGCGGGTTGGACGGACACGTTTCGATATACCATCCCTGCCGCAGGCAACGGCATAGTCCTTTTGGTCTGACTTTCCATATATATCCAGCCTTGCGTCTGAATGGGAGGCGTAATACGCGCCAAACAGCCGGAGCATGTCATAAGGCTCCCTATCCCCTTTGGACAAAGCGCCTGTATAAAGAAACCATTCGCCTGCATGCGAGGGTGCGGCCTCCTGCGGCACTTCACTTTTTTGCAATGCTTCACTTTTTTGCAATGCTTCACTTTTTTGCAGCGTTTCACAACCTTGCGGCACTTCACAAAAGTCAAGCGGGACGTCCATATCCGCCATTTTGCCCTGGTAGCGCGCATACCTTTTGCCTGCAAAATGCTTGTGGTACAAGGAAAAGTTAGTGATCCGGCCACTTTTTTCAAACAGCGCCCGCTCCCACCTGCGCCCGGCCCAACGGACAAGTCTGTACCGACGTGCCCGCCCGGTCATTGTAAACGTATCCAAAAAACAGTTGACAATTTTCATCGACTCCGCATGCCGCAAAAAAAGCACTGCTGCCGAGCTCTCCAGCGGGTTATAGCTAAAGATGATATTTTCTATCCCTTCCTGCTTTGCGATTTTTTCGATTTTCCTGGCATACTTTACAACCGCGCCCGGATAGGCCATCGGAAACCATGGAAGGAACAGCATTTTCAGAAACCGCCTCCATACAACCTGCAAAAAGTAATCCGCCTTTGCCAGAAACGTACGCCGCTTTTGGAAATTTCGCTTTGCGGTAAAATACCTGTGCGGCGCTATTTTATGCACGGTAATGCCTTCCATCGTTTCTACTTCCGGCTCGTCCGGATAGCGGAACGCCAAAACGTGCACCTCATACCCGTATTCCCAAAAAGCCTTTGCCAGCCGGTAGATACATAATCCATTTGCCGAATTGTTAGGGAGGTAAAAATCGGTGGTAAGCAGTACTTTCCGTTTTACCCCCCCCCTAGCTTTTATCGTATTTTCCATACAGCCCCCTTTTATGTATCTTTTCATTTGCGATGGCCCTCGCCTTTCGAAGCAGATACGTGGCCCTTCGTTTTACATAGTCCCAGTAGACTGCCCTGCCTTTTGCATGCTTCTTGATAAAAGAGGCGGTTACCGGCACGCCGCCGGGTAGGAACCGGTTGGGCACGATCACATAGCGCCCCGCGCGCGTCCGGTCCCACGCCATCTGCCGTTTCTGCAAATGGACGTACATCCGCTCCCTTTTTTCAACCGTATCGCCTGCCGCGCTGCATTCAGTAAGTATCCCATGATCCCATACATATATCCTGCCGTCCCCGACGTCCCCGCCCTGCGCAAGCCGGAAATCATAATACCGGTACTTCAAATCGGCAAACACCACCTCGTCAAACATCTTCTCATGGTTATATGCAAAAATCCGGCTGATCCCGCCCCATTCGTCAAAATTGCATGTCACCGCGGAACGGTAGGCTTTTTGGTAGCTGACAGCGCCGGGGCACGCAAAACGGTACCTATCGTTTCGTTTCGGGTCATTGCGCATAAGAAGAAAATGCCCATGGGATAATAGGACATCGTACGTATCCATCACCTGGTCCGTCAGGAAATGGCTGATCTTTCCAAATACCGTATCGATATCACAATACCCCCAAAACTCATAGCCTGCGATATATTCCGGATAAGCGCTGCCTAAAACCGGCCTAAATTCCCCGATTTTATAATAACTTCCCAAATAAATTTCAAACCCCAGGCAGTTTTGCAGGTCTGCTTTTAATTCGCAAAATGTTTTCTTTCGAAACGTTACATTTTCCGGCAGCCTGCACGTAGGCTCTATATCCGATAAAAACAAAAAATCGAAGTCCTTGTTATACGCCGCGGACTGGAGCCAGATCGGAAAATAATTATGAAAATGCCCGTAATATGGGATCAACAGCACCGCCCTGTTCATTGCCAAATTTTTCTCCTTCTTTCCATTTTTCCCCCGCAGATTCCCCACATGGTTCCCGTTTTTCCCCCGCAGGTTCCCCACGCGGTTCCCGTTTTTCCCCTGTATGTTCCCCGCATGGTTCCCGTTTTTCCCCCGCGGGTTTCCCATATAGTTCCCGTTTTTCCCCCGCAGGTTTCCCGCACA
>CASUON010000351.1 GCA_949457475.1 uncultured Lachnospiraceae bacterium | reverse complement strand
GGCTTGCGGCCTGGTTCCAGCGTCCGGGTAGCACAAAACTTAAAAACAGTTCCAGGATCTAACTGCCGGATAACAACCTATTATTTTTCTTTTTATAGTATATTCTGCATATCCCCACCCCGTGAAAAGTTACATCTACAAGTAAAACGGCAAGTTGCTATTTTTAGAGGTAACGGGCGTATGGCTTGCAGTCCCGCTTGCGGAGCTGCTCAGACTTATGCTGACGGTATATCTGATCTGCAGGTATCGGAAACAGTATCATTATTTTTGCATTCATTATGCGTGTGCATTCCGACAAAGGAGCGTGTTGCACCATTTATGGGCTGCCTGGAGGGGGAGTTGGTGTATAGATGTCAGATGTCCAACAATTGTTGATTCGTATACAAATTTTTGATATAATATGGCTAGAGCGTGTTTGAAAATGCAAATAGGAGTTGATGACATGACCAAAGAAAAACGGTTATCTGATGATGTGGCAGATTCTATATTATCCATGATTTCGATAGAGAAAAGATTTAAAGCGGGAGATAAGCTCCCGAATGAAAATGAGTTATCGGAAGAACTTGGAGTTAGCCGGACGACGCTAAGGGAGGCCATAAGAATTTTGGCTGCCGGGAATGTGGTTGAGATTCAAAGGGGCAGAGGGACTTTTGTGAAAGAAAATTTTGAAGAAAGTACGTTGGATGAGCTAACAGTATTGGCTTCAGCGAAAATGAACGCTGATGATTTATACGAGATGCGTCTGATTTTTGAACCGGAGGCCGCCTATTATGCAACATTGCGGGCTACAGAAAGTGAGTTGCAAAGAATTATATCAATAGGTGAAAAAATAGAGCGGCTCATATTAGAGGATAAAGACAGGACTTTAGAAGAACAGGCTTTTCACCGTTCCATTGCAAAGGCAACCCATAATGATTTTATGAACAAGCTGATGCCAGTGATACAGGAAGCGATTGATAAGGGTGTAACTTTGTCGAAGAAGAAGAAAGTTGCATCAGAGGATACGGTTACGGATCACAGGATACTTATGAATTTTATGAAAAGCAGAAATGCGGAGGGTGCAAGAAATGCTATGCGGATACACATTCTTCATGCGATAGAGCGGTTAGGGTTAGAAAAAACAGAATAAAATTGTTTAAGGATACAGAACATAAAAATGGCGTGGTCAATATTGGCTGCGTCTTTTTTGTTGCATTTTGCCACTAATTCAAAATAGGTTTACATGGGATTAAAAATAGAGCAGACAATATACTTGATATAAGACAACATACATGCTATACTAAAAAAACAATAAACAAAGGAGGCCATGAATATGCGAAGTGATAAAATAAAAAAAGGAATAACGGCGGCTCCGCAAAGAGCACTGCTCCATGCATTAGGCGTAACAGAAAAGGAACTGGAAAAGCTATTCCAGGGCAGCACTACATTGAGCAGCTGCATAAAGCTATTCCAGGGCAGCACTACATTGAACAGCTGCATAAAGCAGGAGGTATTGCTGCCGTAATGCATGAGATCAATAAAGCAGGACTGTTGAATAAGGACTGCATTACCTGCAATGGAAGAACAATAGGGGAAATTATTTGCGGAAAAGAGATATAAGACCATATGGTTATCAGGGATATAGACAATCCTTATAGTAAAGAGGGCGGTATTGCTGTTCTCAAAGGAAACCTGGCTCCAGACGGATGTGTGGTGAAACGGGCTGCGGTTGCGAAGAATATGATGAAACATAAAGGCAGGGCAAGGGTATTTGATGGAGAAGAACCTGCATTAAATGCAATTTACGCAGGAGAAATACAGGCCGGGGATGTTGTTGTAATTAGATATGAGGGGCCAAAAGGCGGGCCGGGTATGCGTGAAATGTTAAATCCTACATCGGCTATTATGGGCAGCGGTTTAGGAGACAGCGTAGCGCTCATAACAGACGGCAGATTTTCCGGGGCCACCCGCGGGGCGGCGATCGGCCATGTATCGCCGGAGGCAGCAGCCCAGGGAAATATCGCCTTGATTCAGGATGGCGATATGATAGAGATCGATATTCCTGCAAATGCAATTAACGTTCTCGTTTCCGATAAGGAGCTGGAAAACAGGAGAAAAACATTGGTTCCTTTTGAAATCAAAGTAAAAAAGGGCTATTTAGCAAGGTATTCAAAACTGGTTACCTCAGGCTGTAAAGGAGCGATACTGGCGTGACCTGCAGAAAGGAAGTGGTATGATTGCATCATAATTTAACTGGTGAAAAAATGAATATAGAAAAACAATTTAACCGGATTGCAGAAGAATATGACAGCAACCGAAGAAAGTTTATTCCATGCTTTGATGATTTCTACAAAAATACAACGAAATTTATTACTTCAAAGATAAAGGCGCCAAAACAAATTGTTGATTTAGGTGCCGGAACAGGTTTATTAACATACTTCTGGTATCAGCAGTGCCCGAATTCTAAATATATGCTTGTGGATATTGCCGATGAAATGCTAAATGTTGCCCGAAAAAGATTTCATGGCATTGAAAATATATCCTATCAAATCGAAAATTATATGCATAGGCTCCCCGATATTTTTTTTGATACGGTTATCTCAGCGCTATCCATTCATCATTTAGAGGATAAGGATAAAAAGAACCTGTTTGCAAGAATATATGACAGATTGCCGCAGGGCGGCTTGTTTGTAAACTATGACCAGTTTTGTGCCGGGCAGACGGAAATGGATCATTGGTTTGATTCTTTTTGGGAAAGCCAGTTAGCAAACAGCGGATTGACGGATAAAGACATAGCGTTATGGAAAGAGCGCAGAAGATTAGACCGGGAGTGCAGCGCCCGACAGGAAGTGGATATGTTGAAAGACAGTAAATTTAAAACGGTTACGTGCGTCTATTCTTATCAAAAGTTTTCTGTAATTGTCGCCATTAAATAGTATTGCTAGATCATAGTTTTATGGCATTAAAAGAAGGCAAACAGATCGGATGGAAAGACAGTCTTGACGACCAGTGTAGCCGCATGATAAAGTAGCAGAAAGAAGCGGGAAAATAAAAGATGGCAATTAGATGCCTGCCATATAGGAGGTGGTTTGGATGAAGATGAAAAAAATTGCCTACCATGTCAAGCCGCCATGTCCCAAATGCCCTTATAAACTGGGGCTTGTGCATACGCTCATAAATCCGTGCCCTCAATGCAAAGAAAACGGATTTGAGATGTTTGAACATTTTCAACAAAAGATTGTGGCTGGCGGCGGGAAAGCTGAGAGGAGATGGTGAATCATGTACATAAAAATTTTTCCACCTGTGCGGTTGCGATATAGTTGGAAGCGGCAATAAAAATAT
>CASUON010000350.1 GCA_949457475.1 uncultured Lachnospiraceae bacterium | reverse complement strand
GATGAAACCATCCGCAGCTATGGGGAAGAAAACAAAAAGTCCCTCCCGGTCGCCTGTTACCCGCCGCGCTGGAACAATGAAGTATCGTACTACGAAGGCAAGACATTTTGGTCGCTTGGGGAATACCGTGTACGGAGCCGGGAGGGATTTGCGCCTGGTAAACCTTGGATGCATAGCTTACAGTGCCATGACACTGCTCCCATACAGTGATGAATCCTTTTCGTGCTATCAGTCTGCAAGCGCACAGGAAACCAGATCTGGTATCGGACAGCAAATACAGGCAAGTATAATATTCAGCAGTTTCGTAGAATCACTCGAAACAGTAAAAAAAGCGCAGTCATTTATTAAAATAATAGAGGGCTACGTTTTATCAGGGTTCAAAAAAATCCAAAAGTTGTAAACTGGTGTGATATATTTATAATTCAATGGAGGAACCGAAATGTTAAATAAATATCCAGATATCTTGAAACCATCCGATATTTGTATGATCTTAGGCATAAGCAAGAAAAATGGCTATGCGCGGCTTGCATCCGGTGAAATCAAGTCGAGGAAAATCGGACGGAAATATTTTATCTGCAAGAAATATCTTCAAAAATAATGGAAAAATGCCAGCGGGCATGATATAATGGCACCAGCTTAATATCTGCCCGTTATGAAAGGAGAATGACATATGACGGGCAGTTTGCAACAAAAAAAGCTTGCCTCTGGCAAAGAATACTACTACGTAAAGTTAATCTACATAGACAGAAGCACCGGAAAGCGCAGATACAAGACGGTTGGCACGGGCCTTGAGGTCAAAAATAATAAACGGAAAGCAGAAGCCTTCAAAAATGAGTGCATTGAAAAATATTCGTTCCTTGAAAACGTCTGCAATGATACATATGACACAAATATCTTGTTGAGCAACTACCTTGACAGATGGCTGGATGGCAAAAAAATCGATCTGAAAACATCAACCTATGAGAGCTACGTATACCGTGTAAAGCGCATAAAAGATTATTTTGAGCCAAAACACCAGCGGCTGATAGACATTACGCCGAGAGATTTAGACCAGTTTTACAAATACTGCCTGCAATATGGCAAAATCAACCAGAAAACGCATGAAAAAGAACCATTGTCCGTCCGGAGCGTCCGCAGTTATAAAAGCATCCTTTATGCCGCTTTTTCACAGGCGTGTATTGACGGCTTGATTCAGGTCAACCCTTCTGTCGGCGTATCTGTACACGGCAAGAAGAACCGCGACTACAGCGAGGAAATGCTTTTTCTTACCGAAGAGGAAGTTGCCGAACTTCTGCATTTCCTTGCGGAATATAATCCTCGGCTGGTTCCCATTGCCTTTATGGGGGCCTATTATGGACTGCGGCGCTCGGAAATCCTTGGTTTAAAATGGGATGCGGTTGATTTTGAAAACCGCATGATACATATTCGGCATACACGGGTCAGGGTTAAAACCATTGATGCGTCAGATGTGACAAAAACAGGGGAAAGCCGCCGGAGCCTGAACCTGTTTGATACAGCCATAAGCTGTTTGCGGAAAGTACAGGCAGAGCAGGAACTGAACCGGAATTTTTTCAAAAACGAATACCAGAACACGGACGGCTATGTATTTACATGGGAAGACGGCCGCTGCTATGACCCGGACTATATTACCACGGTCTTCTGCAAAGCCACAAAAGCTTTTGGCAGGCGTGAAATTACACTGCACAAGCTGCGGCATACCTGCTGTTCCATCCTGATTAATAAAGGCTGGGATTTAAAACGCCTGCAGTACTGGATGGGACATGAAGATGCACAGACCACGCTCAATATCTATTCCCATTTCAACAAGCAGCGGCTTAATTCCAGTGAGAATGACTTGAGCGAAATATCTATGATGGCATCGGATTTATTTGCCTGACTGGAAATTGGGTAACGGATTGGGTAACGCCCGAAAATCCTGCCGCTTCACTGTCTGCCGCCAGAATAAAAAAGAACCGGAAACCCTTTATTTTCAAGGTTTCCGGTGCCCCTGCCAAGAGTCGATGCGACAGGATTTGAACCTGCGGCCTCTGCGTCCCGAATTCACTTTCCATGGCTGCATCTAAAATTAAAGAAAATCATTTAAAATCATTGAAAGCTTGATTTTATAAGGGGTTAGCCCATTGAAAAATGTTTCCTTATATTTGTCGTATCTTTTTGAAAGACTAATTTTTTGTAACGTTTTTTGTAACGAGATTTAAAACGGATATGCTCTCATTAAAAATCCATCTGCTTTATAAGCATTTTAAAGTCTATCTTTATATCCAGCCAGCATACCTTTTCCAGAGGAGTTTTTTACAAGGGGTATGTTTTCTGGATAATTTTACATTAAGAGACGTTTTGCAAGCTGTTCCACTTCCGCAATGTCAAGTTCAGAATATTCTTCAATTATGAGAAGATATAAAATGGTATCACCAGGAGAAGGCGTTTTTCAAAAATATCATCTAATCTGTAATTCTGCACTTTCATAACTGGCACATCATACTGAACTGTTCTGCCAATTGCGTTAATAAGTTGGCAAATTATTTAGCTTACGGGTATAAAAATATTCATCGTATTTGCAGACTGTTAATAAAAAGCAAAAAGTTATGTAAAGCTAGCTGCCGCAAGCCTGAAATATCTGGGTTTGCGGCAGATGTTTCTTTATATAACTTTTTATGACCGCAGCAGATACCGTTCTTTTATTTTGTGCACTGTATAAAACCGTCTGCGAGCTGTTTTACTTCCGCAAGACTAAGCGCGGTATATTCTGCGATTTCTTCCACCGTCATTTTTCCTCTTTTCAGCATTCGGAGTGCCGTTTCCCGTTGATTCTGGGTAATTCCCTGACTGATTCCCTGACTGATTCCCTGGCTGATTCCTTGGTTTAAAATAGTTCTTGCGCTTGTTTCAAGCAATGCACCGCTCATCATATCACCTATACCTTTCTGGACATTTTCATATTTCCGTGCAATTTCTTTAATTACATCACCCGATAAGTCGATAATCGTCCTTTTGTCAAATGCCCCGATTACGCCCTGCTGTTCAAGTCTGCAGAGCCTTTCCAGTATTTTCTGGTATTCTGCCTTTAATTCCTCCAGCTTTTGTTCACTGCCGTTATACTCTGGAAAATTTTTCTCATATGAAAAAATGTAAAATGGAATCAGCATCAGCAGGCGTTTTTCAAATATATCATCCAATGAATACTGCTGCACTTTCATAACCGGCACATCATACTGGACGGTCCCGCCCGGCGTGGCGATAATATACTTCATTTTATCCGGCGTCTTTTTGTAGGCCCGCAGATATAGGACTGCCGTATGGGGGAA
>CASUON010000349.1 GCA_949457475.1 uncultured Lachnospiraceae bacterium | reverse complement strand
GCGGGGAAAGCATGAGTCGATTAGGGAAGTGATGCGGGATGCTGTGCTGCATGAGTCAAACAAAATCAGTTTTATGGGGATCAAGGATGTAAATCCGGCGTTTATTTCGGCGGTCGCGGTAACGTGTATCTTGCTTGTCGCCGCGGCGTATATCCGTATTTTTGTGATCCCAAAGTTCCAGTACGTGCCTGGAAAGCTGCAGTTGCTGCTAGAGCAGCTGGTAGGCTTGTTTGACGGGCTGGCAAAATCCAATAGCCCGCACCGGAATGGATTTTTAGGTATTTATGTTTTTGCGGCAGGCGTCTATATTTTTGTGGGGACGGTATTTGAATTATTTGGGGTCGAAGGGATTACGACGGAACAGATGGCGATCGCGCTCCCGGCGCCTTTATCAGACATTAACGCCGCGATTGCAATGGGGTGCTTGTCCTATCTGGTGATTTTATCCGGTGGTATTGCGGGGAATGGGATGCGGGGCGTCGGCAGTACGCTCAAAGAGTTTTCTTTGCCCATTTCTATGAGTTTCCGTTTGTTTGGCGCGCTGTTAAGCGGCCTTTTGGTGACCGAGCTTGTGTATTATTATTTCCAACTCAGTTTTATCCTGCCGGTTGTAGTAGGGGTTTTGTTTACACTTTTGCACGCGTTGATCCAGTCATATGTACTGACTATGCTGACCGCGCTGTTTTACGGGGAGGTAAGCGAACCGCAGCAGAAAAAAGAAAAGAAAGTGAAAAAAAGCAAAGCGGCGGCATAGATGAAAAGCAAAGTAAAATAAAGGAAAGTTAATAAAAATTAAAAACTAAAAATATAGTAAACGATGAAATAATATCATGGAGGTTATACGAATGAATGCATTAAAAGGTAGAATTGCGGCAATTTTTATGCTGGCTATGATCTTGTTTTCGACAGCTTCACTCTTGTTCCTGTTGCCGGAGGCGGTGCGGGCTGCGGATACCGCGCAGGGCGTAGAAGCGGTAGACGCCGTAGATGCGGCGGACGACGCAAAAGGCGACAAAGCAAAAGGCGCGGGTATCGCGGTTGGGCTTGCGGCGGCGGCCGGCGCGGTTGGCATGGGCATTGCGGTTGGTAAATCCGTGGAAGGCATTGCGCGCCAGCCGGAGGCGGAAGTAAAAATCCGTACGACTTTGATGCTTGGCCTTGTATTTATTGAGACAGCAATTATTTACGCCCTGATCGTCGGGATTTTGATTATCTTTGTATTATAAAAGGAAGGTGGCAGGCATGAATATCCCATTGAATATCGACTGGCAGCAAATTCTGCTGCATTTGTTCAATTTTGCGGTGCTTACCGCAGGACTGTATCTGCTGCTGTATAAGCCGGTAAAAGAATTTATGGAGAAACGCATTTCCTATTATAAGCAAATCGATGAGGAAGCAAAAGAAAAATTAGAACAGGCCAAAAAGCTGGAAGCGGATTACCGGGAACAGATTGCAAAAGCGGATGCCGAGATCAGCCAGAATAAAGCGAAAGCAGCGTTAGAAGCAGAGCGGGCGGCGGACGAGCAGATTAAAACGGCGAAAAAGCAGGCGGAAAAAATGCTCGTAGACGCGCAGGAAGGGGCAAAAAAAGAACGGGAAAAGATATTGGCGCAGACGCAGCAGGACATTGCAAAACTGGCTGCGGTCGCGGCGGAAAAGCTTGTTATGCAGTCGATTGACCAGACGTACGACCAGTTCTTAAATACCGCAAGGGGAGGTGAGGTGCATGAAGAGCAGGGATAATTCGGAAGAATCCGTCCACGCGGTGCTCTACAGCCCGAGCCGCCCGGACGATGCGCGGTTTAGACAGTTTGCCGGTTTTGTGAAAGAAAAATACGGTGAGGACGCGCAGCTGGAATGGAAACAAGACTTGGGCGTCCAGGGAGGGTTTCGTCTCGAAGCCGGCCAGGATGTGTACGACTGGAGCGCGCAGAGCCGTTTAAAACAGCTGCAGGCAGATTGGATACAGATTGCAAAGCACAGCGAGGGCAGCGTCATTCCCCTGCTGCAAGAGACACTCTATGAGTGGACCCCAAAAGCCATGGCGGAAGAGATCGGTACGGTGCTGACCGTTGGGGACGGTATTGCGACGGTTGGCGGGCTGGCGCACGCTGCGTATGGGGAAATCCTGATCTTTACAAATGGGATACGCGGTATGGTACAGGATTTAAAACGCGATTATATCGGCTGTATCTTATTTGGCGACGACCGTGATATTATGCAGGGCAGCAAGGTGAAGCGGACGGGGAAGACGGCCGGGATGCCAGTCGGGGACGAATTCACCGGGCGGGTCGTAGACGCGCTTGGTACGCCGATTGACGGGAAAGAGCCGATTACGGCAGAGGCATACCGCCCAGTAGAATCTCCGGCACCAGGGATTATCGACCGCCAGCCGGTCAACGAGCCGATGGAAACCGGGCTTTTGGCTATTGATTCGATGTTTCCGATCGGCAGGGGCCAGAGGGAGCTGATTATCGGCGACCGCCAGACTGGAAAGACAGCGATTGCCCTAGATACGATGCTCAACCAAAAAGGCAAAGGCGTTATCTGCATTTATGTCGCGATTGGGCAGAAAGCAAGCTCCGTCGCGCAGATGGCGGAAACGCTCCGTCGGCATGAAGCGATGGATTATTCCATTATTGTCAGTGCGACTGCAAGTGACAGCGCGCCGTTACAGTACGTCGCGCCATACGCGGGGTGCGCGCTGGGGGAATATTTTATGGACAAAGGCAAAGACGTGCTGATTATTTATGACGACCTTTCCAAGCACGCGATCGCCTACCGTGCCCTGAGCCTGCTGCTGGAACGTTCCCCGGGGCGTGAAGCTTATCCGGGCGACGTTTTTTACCTGCATTCCCGGCTGCTGGAGCGTTCCGCGCACCTTTCGCAGGAACGGGGCGGCGGGAGCATGACCGCGCTGCCAATTGTAGAGACGCAGGCAGGCGACGTATCTGCGTATATTCCGACTAATATTATCTCGATTACAGATGGACAGATATTTCTGGAAAGCAGCCTGTTTTTTGCCGGCCAGCGGCCGGCCGTCAACGTCGGACTTTCGGTATCCCGCGTAGGCGGCGACGCGCAGACGAAGGCTATGAAATCTGCGGCTGGGGCTATCCGCCTGGATTTGGCGCAGTACCGGGAAATGGAAGTATTTACACAGTTTTCCAGCGACCTGGACGACGCGACCAAGCGCCAGCTGCTTTACGGCCAGGGGCTGATGCACTTACTGCGCCAAGAGCAGTACCACCCGATGGCGCAGCACCAGCAGGTAATTGTCCTGGTGGCCGCGCTCGGGCATGTCATGGCGGATGTGCCGGCAGACGAAATAAGCGG
>CASUON010000348.1 GCA_949457475.1 uncultured Lachnospiraceae bacterium | reverse complement strand
TAGGCAGCGTGCCGATGTCTTTGCGTATCCTGCGGACAATTTCAATCCCGTTTAAATCCGGCATAAGCCAGTCGATAAGGTACACGCTGTATGGTTCCTTTTGTTCCAGTGCAAACTCGGTACGTACGACCGCTTCTTTTCCCTGCGTCGTCCAGTCTGGGTGCATACCGATCAGGGAGAGCATTTTGCTTACGCTCGTACAAGTATTGATATCGTCGTCTACAATGAGCGCACGCTTGTTGGCAAGTTCTGGCGGGCATTCGATCTGGGCCGGGTTTTTTACGGTACGGAAACTAAACGATACGATAAATTCAGTCCCAACGCCTTCTTCACTTTGCACGTGTATCTGCCCGTTCATCATATCCACAATATTTTTTGTAATGGCAAGGCCAAGCCCAGTTCCCTGGATGCCGCTGATTGTGGAAGTCTGCTCCCGCTCAAACGGTTCAAACAGATGCTCCAGGAAATGGCTGCTCATACCGATCCCAGTGTCCTTGATATGAAATTCATATGAAGCATATCCTTCCAGTGCATGGTCGGTCTGGACAATGCGGACGCTGACCGTACCGCCGGGCTTCGTATATTTCATCGCATTGCTCAAAATATTTAAGAGCACCTGGTTTAAGCGCAGTTTGTCGCAAATAATTGTTTCGTTTGTAACGTCGACCGTATTGATATGGAAAGTAAACTGTTTGGCCTTTACATCGGATTGTACGATGGTCTTTAGGTCGTGCATGATTTCGGCGAGGCTGGCTTCTTTTTCTTCAATTTTGACCTTGCCGCTTTCAATCCGGCTCATATCCAGCACATCGTTAATAAGGCTTAATAAATGCCTGCTGGAAGTCATGATTTTGCCAAGGTAGTTTTGCACCTGCTCCCTGTTGTCGATATGAGTGGATGCTAGCGACGTGAAGCCTATAATTGCGTTCATTGGCGTTCGTATATCGTGGGACATATTATTTAAAAACGTCGTCTTGGCATGGTTGGCATGCTGCGCTTCTGCGAGCGCTTCCTTTAGCGCATGTTTTTGTTCCTGTTCTTTGCGCACCATTTCGTCGATATTGCGGAAACCTGCCAGCACATAATTATCTTTGTACAGGCTGTCTGCGGTTACTTTTACAAACGTAAACTGGTAATTATGCGTTGCCCCGTCTATCAGCGACCGGAAACTCCCGATGTATTCGTTCGCTGAATCCAGCTTTTCTTTGACGGTTTCTAAAGAAACCGCCCGGGCAAGGTCTGCCTTGTCGTCTGGATGGACATTTTTCTGGATATATGTTTGGGCCACAGCCGCATATTCAAATTCCTCTTCATGGCTCAAATTTAGAATTTCGGATGTATAGCTTCTGATTTTTACGACTTTGGATAGCCCTTCCTTGAGGTTGATCGAAAATATATTAATATAATCACGGCTTAGCGCGTCTACAATGGCAAACTGTTCTTCGAGTTCCCGTTTGGATGTTTCCGTAGCGTACAGTATTTTCTGGTTCCAACGGGTCTTTCGGAAAAGGGCGATAATGATGCCGGCTACGAGAATAGACACGGAAATAATTACACACAGCAGTTCCGGATGCGCCGTTATGTATTGGGTAAAAGTTAGGTCTTTGGGCGCATAGGACGAATAATTCGCGATTAGCTGGCTCGTGAAATCTTCTGGAACTTTCTGGATGCATTTATTTAGAATCGTCACAAGTTCGTGGTCGCTGCTTTTTCTGACAAACATGCGAAAGTCAAAACTGGATTCGTTAATAATGCTGTATTGCAGTGAATCGGTAAAGTCGTTGTTTACAAATATCTGCGCCGTATAGGTGTATACATAAGCCGCATCTGCTTGTTTGTCTAAAACAGCTTGCAGCGCTTCTTCGCGCGTTGTGTATTTTAAAATAGTCGCGTCTTCAATAAAGCCTCCTTCCAGTGGGAGGCTTCCCTGGACTTCAGCGACGGCTACGGTTGAAATCTTTCCGTCAAAATCTTTCCGCGTTACTTTTGCCATGCCCGCCGTCATATAGGTGTTCGTATAAAATCCACGGTCGGAATGGGTTTTTGCCATATGATTGGCGGTTCTTGTGTCAATAACGACGTCCACGCCGTTTGTATCGATGAGGCTATAATAATCGGCCCGGTCTTTTGGCACTACGAGCTGGAAAGGTAGCCCTGCCAGTTCCATAAGTTTAGCAAAATAATCTGGCAGGATGCCTTTTAGCTCGCCGTTTTCTATGTAGGAATATGGTTTCCGGTCGCCACTCGCCGTGGCGGTAATGTTTTTTGCCGGCCAGGACTTCTTGGATATATGCGTTTTCCCGGCTGTTGAACGAAAGGGCGGACGAGTATACCGGCCCGTAGTACTTATAAAACAGCAAATTAGACCAGTCGCCTTCGTTGATATTCATTTGTTCAATCGCATAGTTGACCTCATCTAGCAGCCAGGTGTCCTCTTTCCTGACAATCGCGTAAAAATGGTCGGAGGTGATCATATCTAACGTCTTTTCGTTTTCCGTCCTTCTAAGGTCGCTGGAAAGCACCGCGTCGATACGCCCGTCTTGCAGGGCGTCGGCAAGCATTCTTGAATTCGCGTAAGTTTTCGTACGATAGGAAAAGCCTTTTTCTGCAGCAAATTTCTTAAGATAGTTATTTTGGCTGCTGCCTGCGAGAATGCCAATTGTCATTCCGTCGTAAGACGTGTAGTTTCCACTGTGCAATCGGGTGTTGTTTGAACGAATGGAAAGGATCGTGCGGCTCATCCCGATCGGAAGTGAAAATGCGAACTTTTCTTGGCGTTTGCTTGTCTTATGCTCAGACGTCACAAGGTCGATCTCGCCGCTTTCTAGCATTTCCAACGTTTCATTCCAGGACTTGTCGTAGCCCGTATAGGTAAAATTCAAGTGCGAATATTGCGACACAAGGTTTAAAAATTCAATGCCGTACCCGCTGAGGTTTCCGTTGGCGTCCTTCATATGATAGCCGTCAAAATCAAAGATACCGGCTTTTACCGTCCAGTTGCCGGAGCATTGGACGGGCTGTGCGGCGCCGTCTACAGACGTATCGCTATATGCAGTTAGAAAAAGGCATACAAAAAATAAAAGCACCCATTTCATATATTTTGTACTGAACATTTGCATTTTCATTTCCCCTTGCCTGAATTTTGCCGTCAATCAATAATATAAAATATAACATGGCCTTTATGGGAAATCAATACTTTCGTGCCTGATAAATAATGAGAAAAAGGGAAAAGGTTACTTTTTCATGGGGTGGGGATATCCCTTAAAAATGAGAAGTAATATGTTGTTATCCGGCAAAACGTGCATATTTTTGTATCCCGGACGCCGCAACCAGGCA
>CASUON010000347.1 GCA_949457475.1 uncultured Lachnospiraceae bacterium | reverse complement strand
GCACAAAACTTAAAAATTGTTCCAGTATTTAACTGCCGGATAACAACCTGTTATTTTTCTTTTTATAATATATTCTGCATATCCCCACCCCGTAAAAAGTAACGTTGAGGATATCTTACATTGCCAACTGATAAGGCTTTACACCTTTCCTAAAAGCCGCTATAATAAATGTATCAATCAAAAAAGGCGGTGAACGGATGGCACAAGATATGACAGAAACAACAAATATTATTCTTAAATTAGCACAAGAAGGATGGGACGCAAATAAAATCAATGAGTTTATCGTATTCATTGAGACATAAACCATCTGAAGATGAAGCAATGAATATACTCAAAAACAGAAAATGAATCTGTTACCAGTAAAGCCAGCAGGCAGGAGGAGGATTTATTATGAGCGAAAACAAAAGCCCAAATGAAATGCATTCTATACAAACAAATGCAACACAAGCAAACCCGGACACCTTTTTTGAACAGATGCTAAACGCCTATAAGAATATGGGCGCCTATGCGCTTGAAATCTCCCTTGTAGACGGGACAAAGTTTACGCTTTTACTGGAAGATTTATACATCTACCTAGGAAACCATGTATATATCCCAGGATTTGCGATCGGCTCTAGAAATACGGACGGCGGCGTGCAGTATTATTATAAACCGGACCGGTATTATTATTATAACCAGGCGAAAGAAAAACGCGTAATGCCGGAAAACAATTTTATGGACCTTATTTCAGAAGAAATCCAGGATTTCAAAAACAGCCGTGATTTTTGCAGCGACTACCAGTTCCCTTCCAACAAGGAAATTTACTCCTTTATCATCCGGAATTTTTATCCGAATAATAACCCGATCTATAAAAGGTGGAGCCAGGCCTCTTACCGGATCATCAACAATTTCGTTATGGTGGACAAAGCGATTTTTGATATTAACGGCGAAGACAACTACTGCGATTACGATATTTCCATCGATGCCAAGGTGCCTACCAGGGACTGTGAAAAAAATTTCTGTTTTAATTCCGACTGCATTGTATCCATTAAACCTTACACACACCAGCTGATCGATGTAAGAAAGATCGCCGACAAAGATTTTATGGACGCGGTAAAAGAATATGAAGAAAGCCAAAAAGCAGAAAGGTAAACACAGCGGATGGAACAACAAATAAAAAAGCACGGTAAACGCCAGCCAAAGCGGATGGCAAATACAAAGAAGAAAATAGCGGATGAAATCCTGCGACAGATTGGCGGAAGCGTCATTTTTGTCTTTTTAATTATCGCAGCAGCGGCAACCGGCATGGTTGGATGGCTGAGCATTACATCCAAACGGACGGAACTGCTCGAGGAATCCCAGGCCGCCGCAAATCAGCTGACGGGCTTTTTGAGCCAGTATACAAAAAGTGCCGGGCAGCTTGCCGTCAACCCAGAAATCAAATCTGTCATGAAAGAGACAAAAGCGAACGATGATTTTCAGCAGGCGAGAAACATGGACACGGTGATGGATAACCTGGTACATATCGCAAACACCGATACGGAGAACGTTATGGCGGTGTGGGTCTCAGACCTGGATTCCAGCTCGCTAATACAGTCGGATGGCTATATCAGCGGGGATGACTGGGATATTACGGGCCGCGGATGGTACCACTGTATCGATACAAAAAAAACCGTCTTGACCGAACCCTATATAGATTCGTCGACTGGGAAACTGATACTAAGTACCGCAGGCCCTGTCTTGGATGACGAATCTGGGGAAGTACTCGGCGCTGCAGGCATGGATATCTCCTTGAACCATATGACGCAGCTTATGAGCGGCTACAAGATCGGGCGCAACGGCTATATCATGTTATTATCCGAAAACGGCACGTTGGTCTACCACCCGCAAAATGACCTGATCCAGCAAAAAATCCAGGATACGGACATTTCCGAGAATGTCGTCCAGGCTGTAGAATCAAAAGAAAGCAAATTCCTGAAGTACAAAGCAGACGGCGTTACAAAGTACGGTTCCCTACAGCCCGCTGGGGATACCGGGTACCTGGTGCTTAGCAGCCTGCCTATGTCGGAATATTACGCGGTACTGGCCGCAATGGTTATCGCCCTGGTCTTGATTTTTGCCGCCGGCATCCTGCTGGTCGCTATCCGGATCAAAAAAAGCGCCGCCACTTTGACAAAACCTATCTTGGAGCTGAATGAAACCGCGCAACAGCTTGCCGCCGGCAACCTGGACGTAAACCTCCAGATTGCGAGCGAAAATGAGATCGGGGAGCTGGGCGCGTCCGTCCAAAAGACTGTTTTACGCCTAAAGGAATATATAACTTACATTAACGAGACCGCCGAAGTGCTTGCGCAGATTGCAAACGGCAAGCTGAGCATCGACCTAAAGCACGATTATGCCGGTGAATTTCAGAAAATAAAAACTGCCCTGCTCAATATTTCCGGTTCCATGAACCAGGTCATGTCGGGCATTAACGAAAGCTCCGAACACGTATCTGTCGGCGCCACAGAGCTGGCTACGGCGTCTTCGGTACTGGCGGAAGGCGCAGAAGCGCAGGCCGCGTCCATCGGGCAGCTTACCGAAACAACCAATACGGTTGCCGGCCAGGTAGAAGACAGCCGCAAAAAAGCCGCGTCTTCCGCCGAAGCAACCGCGCAGGCCGCCGCAATGATCGAGCAAAACCGGGAAAAAATGAAATTAATGATGGACGCAATGAACAATATCCACCAGACTTCCCAGCAAGTCGTCGGCATTATCCAGACAATCGAAGATATCGCGTCGCAGACAAACCTGCTTTCGCTTAACGCATCCATTGAAGCAGCCCGCGCCGGCGAAGCAGGACGGGGCTTTGCCGTCGTTGCGGACGAAATCGGAAAGCTGGCCCTGGAAAGCTCCAAAGCCGCCAATACGACAAAAGAGCTGATCGAAATTTCCATGGAAGAAATCGACAAAGGGACTACGATTGCCACCAGCGCTATGGACGCCTTGCAAGAATCCGTCCGCGTTGTCAGCCATGTAAACGAAATGATCCAAGAGACAGCGCAAAACGCGGTTATCCAGGCAGAAAACATGAAACAGCTTCGCATCGGCATTGAAGAGATTTCCCATGGCATACAAGATAATTCCGCCGCTTCGCAAGAAACTTCCGCCACATCCGAAGAATTAGCTTCGCAGGCGGAAATACTGAATAAAATGGTGCAAAAATTTGAATTAAATTGACGTTTTTATGATCAGCTGCGGCCTTATCATCTGCACCCGCGTTTTCCCCTCGGCTATAAAAAGCCCTGCGCCGTTTTTGGTGCAGGGCTTTTTACGTTAGCGCGTGTTTGAAAAATGCTTTCCGTAAGATGTGCTTCACATTTTGTACCCTAAGGG
>CASUON010000346.1 GCA_949457475.1 uncultured Lachnospiraceae bacterium | reverse complement strand
ACGTATTTGAAGCATATACGGAACTGTACCGGGTCAGCAACGATGCGAAAACAGGCGCGCGCATCCGGTTTCTGTTAGACCTGGTTGCGGAAAAAGTATACAACCCGGCTTTGGGGCGGCAGGAAGTATTTTTTGATAAGGACTGGAACCCATTGATCGACCTGTATTCCTACGGGCACGATATTGAAGCCGCATGGCTGATCGACCGCGGGCTGGAAATATTAAACGACAGCGCGTATACGGCAAAACTGGCCCCTATCACGTCCACGATCACGCAAAATATATATAGCCGCGCATTTGTCAACCATTCGCTGTTAAACGAATCTGAAAACAATACCGTAGACCCGACAAGAGTATGGTGGGTGCAGGCGGAAACGGTCGTAGGATTCGTCAACGCATGGCAAAAAAACCCAGAGGAAACGTTCTGGCTGGATTCGGCAAAAGAAGTCTGGGACTATATCAAAACATATCTGATCGACACGCGGGAAGGCTCTGAATGGTTCTGGTCTGTAGACCCAAACGGCACGCCGTCGCACAAGCCGATCGTAGAGCCATGGAAATGCCCGTACCACAATGGGCGCATGTGTATGGAAGTTATCAGGAGGATAGGCAGTGATACATAAAAAATATTATGAAGAGCTGGAAAAATATAACCAGCTGATTTCCAGGAAAAATAGCAAAAGCGATTTTTACAATGGCATCTATGACCGTTACCGCTACCCTGTTCTGACAAGGGAACACGCCCCGCTGCACTGGCGGTACGACCTGGATGCGCGGACAAACCCGTACTTTATGGAACGGCTTGGGGTCAACGCGGTCATGAACGCAGGGGCCATCGAACTGGACGGCAGATTCTGCCTGGTCGCGCGGGTAGAAGGCAACGACCGCAAATCCTTCTTTGCGGTCGCACAAAGCGACAACGGCATTGACCAGTTCCGCTTCTGGGATGATCCGGTCATACTGCCGGATACTTGCCCGGAAGAGACTAACGCATACGATATGCGCCTCACCAGGCACGAAGACGGGTATATTTACGGCGTCTTCTGTTCCGAAAGCAAAGACGCCAAAAACCCGGACTTGTCCGCCGCGGTTGCGCAGGCAGGCATTGTAAGGACGAAGGACTTAAAAACATGGGAAAGGCTGGATAATTTAAAGACGCTGCATTCCCCGCAGCAGCGCAACGTCGTCCTGCACCCGGAATTTGTCAATGGCAAATACGCGTTTTATACCCGCCCGATGGACGGATTTATTGATACCGGAAATGGCGGCGGCATCGGCTTTGGCCTGTCCGATTCTATCGAATACGCGGTGATTGATAAAGAAACCATTATCAGCCGCAGGGTCTACCATACGCTGACCGAATCCAAAAACGGCGCGGGCGCCGTACCGATCAAGGGGAAGAAATGCTGGATCCACATAGCGCATGGCGTCCGCAACACAGCCGCAGGCCTGCGCTACGTGCTGTACGCATTCGGCACCGACCTGCACGACCCCGCAAAACTGGTAGCCGCCCCTTCCGGCGTATTCCTCGTACCGCTTGGAACGGAACGGGTCGGCGACGTTTCGAACGTTGTATTTACAAATGGCGCGATTGCCCGTGAAAACGGGGACGTATATATCTACTACGCGTCGTGCGACACAAGGATGCACGTAGCGACTACAACGATTGACAAACTCGAAGACTACCTCTTCCATACGCCGCAGGACGCCTTGCGGACTGCGGACTGCGTAAAACAGCGCTGCTGGCTGATTGATAAAAACAAAAAGCTTCTGGATCAAACGGCGGAGTAAATCCTTATGATAAAAGAATGGGCCAATGACATCAAATGCAAAACCAAACATATGAACCGGGAAGAAACGGCGGACTACGTAATCACCTACTACTGGCACCACATCCTGCTGGCCGTACTGTTCCTTGGCTTCGTAACCCTTACCGTCTACCATGTCTGCTGGGGCGGGAAAAAACAGGCCGCGTTCTCGTTCGTCATAATCAACCAGAACGTAGACTTTGCCAGGGACAAAGAGATTGCGGACGCCTTCTCCAAGGCCTCCGGCATCAAAGGCAGCCAGATCGTTGTAGACTCCGATTATCTGATTTCCTATGGACAAGTAAGACTGGAAGGCATTAACGAAAGCCATTATGAGAAATTTTTCTTCAACTGGTCCGCAAAAGAAATTGACGCCATGCTAATGCCGGAAAGTTTTTACCGCTACTGCAAAACGCAATCAGGCACTTTTGAAGAACTGGATGTAGCGGATCATACGCCATCGGAACATTTGTTTTGGGACAACGGCGCATGCAGCGGGGTCTACAGCAAAGGGACTTCCCTGGGCCAATATTTTGAAGACAATGAAAAAGACCCGTACGTCCTTGTATTCCCCGCAGAACCGAAGCATCCGGCGGCGTGCCGCGAATTCCTAAATTATGCGCTTGCACATGGAATCTCAAAATCAAAGAATAAGAGGTAATTGACATGAAAAACAATCTGGATATCGACAATCCTTTTTTCACATTTATGGGCGCGCTGGCAGACCTTGTTATCCTAAACTTGCTGTTTGTGCTGTTCTCCCTCCCTATCGTTACAATGGGCGCCTCCTTGTCGTCCATGTACCAGACATGCAGGAAAATGAGGGATCAAACGCTTGGCTCTGTCCCTAGGTATTTTATCAAGGCGTTTTGCTCTTCCCTGAAGAAAACGGTTCCGGCATGGATGCTCCAGCTTATCTGCGGCGGCATTTTGTTATTTGACCTTGCTTTTATCGCCAGGGCCTCCGACACTGCCTACTGGCATGTAGTCGGGATGTTAACCGGATGCATCTTTTTGCTGTGGATGATGGTTTCTTGCTATTTGATTCCGGCCCGCGTATATGAATACAAGAAGGTGATTGCCGCCGTCTCGGAAAGCCTCTGCTTGGCGGTTAGAAACCTTCCTTATACGCTGTTGATGGCGCTGTTGAATATTATCCCTTTGTTATGCGTTGTTTTGGGGGCCTACTTTATGATGCTTGCGACGCCGGTGTATTTAACCTGCGGGTTTGGTGTTACGGCGTTTTTGAATACGCTGTTGTTGGAAAAATGCAGGGGTGGATTGTGTGTGGGGGCGGAGGCAAATTGTGAGGAACATTCATGATTTGTTAAAAAATATACAGGTTTATCGATGGCGGATGGGCCTCTATGAGCAAATGATGGCGCGTCTTTCAAAACAGGTTTATCGATGGGGGACGCCGGATGGCGGATGGGCCTCCCTGCACTTGTTCCGCTTACGAAAATCAAGAAGTTCTAAGCTTTTTTCATGTACGTTTTCGATACCGGCCGGACCGGAAACGGATGCGCCGTCCGTGGCGCAGCCGTTTC
>CASUON010000345.1 GCA_949457475.1 uncultured Lachnospiraceae bacterium | reverse complement strand
ACATAGATTTGGCAGCAGCAGAGACGCAGCTTATTTTGCATTGCGCACCGCTGTTGGCAGGGCTGAAAGTATCGAACCTGCTGATACTCCCCAAAGGTCAGGTACAGGAAGTGCAAAAGCCTTTGAAAGATACGCGGGTATCCTGCTTTTTTCTGCATCGTGGGGAAGGTAAAACCACATTGTTTTTATATCGGGCACGGGCGTTATACCGGTTTTTGGCCGATCCGCCGGTGCGGGATATGCTGCTTCGGTGTGGATACCGCATGGGACAAGGGTGCGGGCGTAGCGAGGCACTTTTGCAGATGTTAGGTACATTTGCCGCGCGCTATAGGGCGTATTTGGAAAAAGAAAGGGACTTTCCCCATGAAATGGGGCTGTTTTTGGGCTATCCAGTAGAAGACGTACAGGGATTTATCGATAATCATGGGAAAAATGCCCTCTATACAGGATATTGGAAAGTGTACCAAAACAGCAAAGAGAAGATAGGGCTGTTTCGAAGCTTTGACTTGGTAAAGGCGGCGATGCTTTTTATGGCGGCCCGCGGCGTATCGATACCAGAAGCGGCAAAATGTAGTATCGCATTGTTAAACGAAGCGGATATACGCGGATTTTGCGGGCTGGTTTAATATAGCTCTGTTAGAAGAAACAGCCGTACGCGGTCGCGGTATGCTGGACGGACCAGGTAGTATAGAAAGCTTTCCAGTACTTTGTATTTATGGAACCCCCGGCCGTCTAATTTGAAATTCACAAACCCCGCCTCACGGTAGGCGTCGTACAATGCGTCTGTGCATATAAATGAGCGGTTTTTCATGATCTCATGAAAATCCCGGTTAATATTGGCGCATACTGGGAAATCCGTTTCCGAAAATTCCAGCTGGCATCTGCCTACCGCGTCATAATGCGCTTTGCGTTTTGGACAATGGTCTTGGCAGTAATGGTTTGCAATTAGTTCAATTTTTTCTTTGTGGCGGGATGGAAACTGAAACAATGCGTCCGTATTATTTAAGGAAGAATCTAGTACGACAAGCGCGTAGTCTTTTTCTAGTTCTTGTTCTAACGCCGTAGCGTCTTCGATACATTTCGTTGTGGAAGATATGATACGGTAATCTGGATACATTTGACGTATAAAATCTTCCAGCAGAATCGAATTGACAAGCACCTCGTTTTTTCCGTTATCGCCGATTTCCATACAGAGGTTGCAGAACGTGTCGAATAAATGCTGTTTTTCTATCAGCGGATTGGTAAACGTATAGCGCAGGGCAATGCCGCGTTCGTTGAACGCGGCGACGGCATACTGGATTTCTTGTTTAGTGCAAGAACCCAATATGACGCGCCCTCCGTTCCATATGCTGCCTGGAAAACATCCGTAGACAGATGCGATCCGGATATCATCAAAAAAGAAATCCGGCTGCTGTTTTAAAAGGTCGTCGAAAAGGAGGATCAGTTTGAAGTTTACATAAAAATCTGGGAGGTAAAAATTAACAGTTTTCATTTTTCGGCTATCCCTTCTATGTATTCCTTTTTGAATGAAGCATGAGTATCTTTACGCAAACCAAATCTTTCATAAGATGAAATATCTGGTGCAGTAATCATGCTGGTTATAATTTAAAACGGCCGGTTTGGTTTTGCAGGTTTTCGCTTAGTTCGGACAACAGTTTGGTTTCGCGGCGGCAATCCTCAATAGTATCGGACAGCGTCTGGATACGGGAACTGGTCTCTTGTGTAGAAGCGGCGTTTTCTTCAGAAATAGATGTAAGCTGTTCGACGACGCTGTTCATAACTGCTTTTTGTTCTTCCAGCCGTTTGGTCTGCTCATAAATATTTTTTGACGCGTCATATACGGTATCCACCATCTGTTTCAATTCCTGAAATGTTTCCAGCGTATAGTTAAGCTCATCTTTTTGGTGGATGGCGTCGTTGCTGACTTCTTCTACCTTTTGTACACTGATACTGGAGTTTTCCAGCAGTTCTTTTACAATCAGCTCAATATCATGCGCGCTGCTGGCGGAATCTTCAGATAATTTTCGGATTTCTTCCGCAACGACAGCAAACCCCCGGCCGCTTTCTCCCGCACGCGCTGCCTCAATTGAGGCGTTCAGTGAAAGCAGGCTGGTCTGTTCTGCGATGTTTTGGATCATGCGTACCGCGTCTTTAATTTTTTCTGCGGAAATATTGGTCGCATCGGTTTGCCTGGATACTGTCACAATATTTTCCGTCGTCTTTTTGTTATTTGTAATTAAATCTGTGAGCGTTACATTTGCGTGGTCGGACAATTCAGTCATTCGGGTTGCGGCTTGTTCCAGGTTGGCAATGCTGTTGGAGTTGTGTTCGATAACGTCTGCCATATTGGATACCTGGTTGCCTGCGGATGCAGTTTCTTGAGCCTGCGTGCTGCTGCCAAGGGCAATTTCTTCTACGGTATGGTTGATGCTGCCAACGCTTTCTGCGATATGGGAAAACCGGGTAGAGAATTCGCTGTTGCTGGTATTTAAATGCTTGGTCTGCGTACTGATATTCGTAACAATTTCCTTAAGCTGGGTATGAAGGATAGATACTGTGTGGGCGATAATATCAATTTCGTCTTTGCTGTCCGGTTTGTAATCCGGCATTTCACCGCTTAGGTCGCCATCTGCGAGAATCCGGATACGGTCGGCTACCTGTTTGATTCGCCTGGTGATAGAACTGGATATCAGGACGGAAACAAGCGAACAAAGGATGTAAGCTGCCGCGCCGACGCCTATTAATATAGAAAGGATCGCTTTCATATAGGACTGAATATCAGATTTGGGTTTTCCGGCAAAAAGCATTCCGGTGTCAGTAGGGATATAATACCCGTAATAAGCGGTTCCGTGAACCGATACGTTTGTATCGAAATAAGGCTGATTTTTTTGGATTACGGCATTGATGACTTCGCTGCTTGCCTGTGTTCCGATAATATCTTTGATGGAACTGTCAATCCTGGTGTCGCCTTCAAAAACAGTAATATCGATATTTTCTCCTTTTTTGCGCAGGTAGGAAGTATCGCCTTGATAGCCTTCCACCGCGACCCTTAACGTTTCTTCGATCCGAACGTTTGATTCGCCGTTTGCGATCCACAAACTGCAAGAAGTAAGGATTACGCTTAACACAAGAAGGGATATCATTTCCAACATAACGAGTTTTTTTCGAATATTCATGTGTCCGTCCTTTCTTAATCTGTACTGCCTGTCCGTGCCATAAGCCATGCGGGTGCCGATACCCGCAGATATGCTTGCGTCAGTTTACGGATTGTAAAAATCTTTTAAATAAGCCATGCGGGCGCCGATACTCGCAGATATGCTTGCGTCAGTTTACGGATTGTAAAAATCTTTTAAATAAGCCATG
>CASUON010000344.1 GCA_949457475.1 uncultured Lachnospiraceae bacterium | reverse complement strand
TAGCATACAAAATCCCGTCCATCCTGCAAATGCTCCAGAGCGTATTTTCACAGGCATGGCTGATATCCATATATCAAGAATATGGGAAAGAAAACGGGAAAAAATTTGTTGGTAGGGTATATGATCTTTACCATAGCGCAATGTGTATTGCGTGTGCGCTGCTGATCCTTTGCGATATTTTTTTGGCAAAATTTCTATATGCAAAGGAGTTTTATGCTGCATGGAAATATGTGCCAGTATTATTGATTTCTGTTTTGTTCATCGCTGACGCCGGCTTTTTTGAATCCATCATTACGTTGTACAAAAAATCAAAGGTTGTGGCTGCTACAACGGCTGCTGGGGCCGTAGTCAACGCAGTATGCAACATTGCGCTGATTCCTGTGACCGGGGCCATGGGGGCTGCCATCGCTACAGCAGCGGGATATTTTATTATGTTTGTGCTAAGGGCTGTGGTCGTTTTCCGGTTGTACCCTTTTACGGTTAACTGGGTGAAATATATATGGATGGCTGTATTGCTTATTTTGGAGGCGGCAGCGATGATAAATACCCAGGATTACCGTATTTGCATAGTTTTGGCAGCGGCGGTGGCAGCGCCCAATTACCGGCTGTGCAGATATCTGGCGGCGGGATTGCGAGAATGAGGAAGGCATGGCGATGCTATTTCGGCGGCAGATTTTTTTGGCGAATGTGCAGATGCAAATAGCACAATGATGTATTTTGGATCAAGGAGGATCATTGCGATGAATGCTCATAAAATCGAGTTTCAGGATATAGTAGATATCAAAAATGAGGATAGGCCCATGGGGCATCTGACCCCGATCGAAGGGGATTTTGATATCCCGTTCGAAATCAGGCGGATATATTATATTACAAGGGTGCCGGAACATACTATCCGTGGTTTTCATGCCCACAAGGAACTGGAGCAAGTGCTGCTGTGTTTGAACGGAGCTGTAAAAATAAGTGTATCCGACCCTTTTTGCAAACAGGTTTTTGTACTGGATGACCCGGCAACAGGCTTGTATATTGGGCCGGGGCTTTGGCGGGAAATGTATGATTTTTCCCCGGCAGCTGTACTGCTTGTGCTGGCGTCGCAACGGTATGAAGAAGCAGATTATATCCGTGACTACCGAACCTATTGCGAATATGCATATCGGCTGGAAAAGGGGGATAGCAATGAGTGAGTTTAGGGTTCCTTTTTCTACGGTTTCTATTATGCATGAAGAAATAAGGGGTGAGTTAGACGTGGCATATAAACGGGTGGTTGATTGTGCATGGTTTATCCAGGGACGGGAGTGCGAAGCATTTGAAAAAGAATTTGCTGACTATATAGGAACCAGATATTGCATTGGAACGGCCAGCGGGTTGGATGCCCTTTACCTAATTTTGCGGGCTATGGATATCGGGTATGGCGATGAGGTCATTGTTCCGGTGAATACGTTTATCGCTACGGCGCTGGCTGTTTCTTATGCTGGCGCGCAGCCTGTGTTTGTAGAACCACAAGCAGATACTTATAATATAGATCCATGCCGTATCGAAGAAAAAATCACGGCACGGACAAAAGCGGTAATCGCAGTCCATCTGCAAGGCCGTCCAGCCGACATGGATGAAATTGGGCGGATTGCGAAAAAGCATGGGTTAAAAATGATCGAAGATGCGGCGCAAGCGCACGGGAGCCGGTATAAAGGGAAAAAGGCCGGGAGCCTGGCCGATGCAGCCGCTTTTAGTTTTTATCCAGGTAAAAATCTGGGTGCGCTTGGCGATGGCGGCTGTGTCGTTACAGATCAAAAGGAAATCGCTACGAAAATCCGTGCGCTTGGCAATTATGGCTCCGACCGTAAATACCACCATATTTATAAAGGAATAAACAGCCGGCTGGATGAATTGCAGGCTGCTTTCTTACGGGTCAAGCTTCGTTATCTTGACCGTTGGAACCAGTTTCGAAAACAGGTCGCCAGCTATTATTTTGCTAAAGTTAACAATCCGCTGGTCCACCTGCCTTTGCCGTCGGAAAAAGATTTTGACCATATTTATCATGTATTTGCCATTCGCTGTAACCAGCGTGATGCGCTGGAACAAGAGTTATATAGAAATGGGATCGGGACGGTCAAGCATTATCCACTCCCAATACACTTGCAGGCTGCGTATCAGGAGGTCGGGCTGGGACAGGGGGCCTTTCCGGTTGCAGAAGAATTATGCCGGACAACGCTCAGTATCCCATTATATTATGGAATCCAGGACGGGCAGGCTGCGTATGTGGCCGAGGTGATAAATGCGTTTCAAGGAGAAAAAGGGCATGGGATTGGAAAATAGTATAAGTGAAATTGAAGTCAGGCGTTATTCCAAAGCGAAAAAGCAGGAATGGGACGCATTTTGTAAAACTGCAAAAAATCAGGTTTTTTTATTTTATCGGGATTATATGGATTATCATAGCGACCGTTTTGCAGATCATTCCTTAATTTTTTTGAAAGGCAATACAATTGTCGCGCTTTTGCCGGCCAATGAAAAAGATGGAATCTTATGTTCACATGGTGGGTTGACGTACGGAGGGGTTATTTTAGACAGCCACGCAAAACAGCATATTGTGAACAGCTGTTTTATCAGCTTAATAGCGTATGCCAGGGAACATAAAATACGAAAAATTATTTATAAAACAGTGCCTTATATTTATCACAGGCAGCCAGCGGAAGAAGACCGGTATGCGTTGTACCGTTGCGGCGCAAAGCTTGCAGAAGTATGTGCGGCGACTGTTGTGAATCTAAAAAATCCGCTGAACATGTCTAAAGGCAGAAAGGCGCAGATTAGCCGCGCAAAAAGGGAAGGAGTCAAAGTGCGGCGGGTAGACGGGAAACCGTTTTTTGACGATTTTATGCGACTGGAAAATGAAGTGCTCCAAAGCAGGCATCAGACGCGGGCAGTACACTCGGCAGATGAATTGTATATGCTTAGCAGAAGGTTTCCTGGGCAGATACATTTATATGGGGCATTTTTGGAGCAAAGGCTAATTGCAGGGACTGTCGTTTATGAATATGGGCCGGCCGTGCATACGCAGTATATGGCTGCGGATGACACCGCAAGAAAAATAGGGGCGCTGGATCTGGCAGTCGCGTCTGTCATAACAGATTACAAAGAGTCTAAGTTGTGGCTGGATTTTGGAATTTCTACGGAATATGGAGGAAATTATCTGAACGAGGGTCTAATCTCGCAAAAAGAGGGATTTGGAGGAAGGACGGTTATCTATGAAACATGGGTATATACGGGAGACTGAGTATAAAGAGTATGGCGGTTATTTATCCTTTCAAATGGCTGCGCAAAAAACGGATAATGGGGGGGTGTCAAAGCGGCAGATATGCGGACTAAACGCCGGCA
>CASUON010000343.1 GCA_949457475.1 uncultured Lachnospiraceae bacterium | reverse complement strand
TATGATAAAAAATCGCGGGGTATCGGTAAAAAATCATGGGGTTTAAGGAAAAATCGAATTGTATCAAAGACAGCGTTTACATAGACGACGGCTACTCCGGAACCAACTTCGACCGCCCGGAATTTAAACGGATGATGTTCGACATTGAATCTGGCCGCGTCAACTGCGTAATCGTAAAAGACCTGTCCCGCCTGGGGCGGGACTACATCGAATCCGGCCGCCTTATCCAGAAAACATTCCCAGCGCTGCACGTACGTTTTATCGCACTGACAGATAACTTTGACAGCCTAACGGCAGACCACAATACAAAAGCGCTCGTACTCCCCGTTAAAAATTTTATCAATGACTCGTATTGCCGCGACATCTCGCAAAAAGTTAAAAGCCATCAGAAGATCAAGCGGGAGCAGGGGAAATACATCAGCGCATTTTCCATGTATGGCTACCGCAAATCTGCGGAAGATAAAAATAAGCTGTGCCCGGACGGATACGCGGCGGATACCGTGCGCCGGATTTTTGCCTGGAAGTTGGAGGGTATGAGTAATTTGGCAATTGCCAGACGGCTGGATGAATTAGGGGTACTTTCCCCGATGGAATACAAAAGGGAGCAGGGGGAAAATTATTGCACGGGATTTCGTACAAACTTGAAGGCGGGATGGTCTGCCGTAGCGGTAAAGCGAATTTTAACGAATGAGATATATACAGGGGTAATGGTACAGGGAAAAAATGAGCAGGTCAGTTATAAAGTAAAAAAGACGATCGCAAAGCCGAAAGCCGCATGGATACGGGTGGAGGGGACGCACGAAGCGATTATACCACCGCAAGAGTATGAAATCGTACAGCGTTTGCTGGAAGTTGACACAAGGGCCAAGGCAGGTACAAAGCACGCCCACCTTTTTTCCGGCATCTTGTTTTGCGCGGATTGCGGGGAACCAATGATCCGGCGTGTGAACCGCTACAAAAGAAACGAAAAAATCTATTTCATCTGCCCGTCCAGAAACAGCGGGCGGGGATGCAGCCGGCACAGCACCTTGGAAAGCGAGCTAAAAGAAACCGTATTTGTGGCACTACGGATATACCTTTCCATTTTTCTGGATACAGACAGCCAGGCGGAATATTTACAGCGCTTGGAAGTACGGATGGATGGGATAGAACGGACGAAACAGGAAATTGGGCGGCTATTCAAACAGCGGGAGAAATACTTAAAATTATGCGAGGCACTGTTAGAAGACATGAAAACGGGACTGATTACAGAAGAAGACGGGGCAAGTTTCCGGTCAATCTATGAACAACAATGCAATCATGCTGACAAAGCGATACGGCAGCAAGAAAAGCTGGCCGCGCAGTTATTGCGTAGCGGCTGCGCATGTAAAGCAAGACTGGAACAATTGCAGCAGACGATGGAGCTGCCAGAATTAGACCGCGACGTGCTTCTGTTTTTTATTCGGCGGATAGAAGTGCACGAGGGTAAAAAAATAAATATCACGTTATGGGGAATAGAGGAATTTGGTATTGATACAACCGTCCAGTAGTAGAAATAAAAACGGGGATCGGAGGTCTAGCAATATGGCAAGGACGTCAAAAAAGGCAAACGCATTGCACAAAAAACAGGAAACGCAGGCACATGCGGCTTGGCGGGCCGGCATTTACGCGCGCCTGTCCGTAGACGCCGACAGCAAAAAAAATGAATCTATCGATACGCAGATAGCGATTGCAAAAGAATATATCCGCGCCGCAGTCGATATGGAATATGTAGACTGTTATGTTGACCTTGGAAAAACAGGCACGCATTTTCGGCGGGAAGCATTTGAACGCATGATGGCGGATATCCGCCGAAAACGGATTAACTGCGTTGTTGTAAAAGACGCGTCGCGGTTTGGAAGAAATTATATAGAAACCGGAAACTATATCGAAAAGGTCTTTCCGCTTTTTCATATAAGGTTTATCGCGGTCACAGACGGCTATGACAGCGGCCGACAGATCGGGGAAGGCCTCCAGCTGTCCATGAACCTGAAACATATCGTCAATGAGCTGTATGCAAAGGATATTTCACAAAGGGTAAGAAAGGCAAAACAAATCCGGCGGCAGGCAGGCGGCTTTACCGGAGGAGTGGCGCCATACGGGTATTATAACATGCATGTGGGCGGGAAGAACGTGCTGTATCCGCAAGAGGCTACCAAAGACGTCGTAGTCAAAATGTTTGAAATGTACGCGGCAGGCTGCACCTACCGTGAAATTGCACAAAAGTTATATGAAGATAAAATTCAACGGCCGTCCGTCTACCGCGCGACAAAAGCAGTATATGGCCCGCCGGACGCTACGGTGCAGCCTTGGCCTTATGATACTATAAAAAACATATTAAAAAATCCAGCGTATACAGGAATGCTTTTGCCGGGCGTACATACCCATGAACGTCTTATCGACGAAGCATTGCACAAAAAAGTATTGCAGCGTATGGCAAGAATGCAAAAATATTGTACCACGTATTCCCAAAAACCTTCTGCAGAGCCTTCTATACGAGCTTGTATGCAACCTTCTCTGCAATCTTCTACACAACCTTTAATACAGCCTTATGCACAACCTTTCAAAAAAGGCCAGGAAATAGAAAACGACGGCAAAGATTTGCCGCTGTACAATGAACTGTTTAAAAACAAGCTATTTTGCGGCGGATGCGGCAGCCGCCTCTTGCGCCATTCCATGAAGAAAAAGAAAGGCGGGATTTGCGGTTGCTACTACACTTGCTCAACGAAACGAAAACCGGGAAAAAATAACTGCCAGGGCATATCGTCTAAGGCGCTGGAAACCGTGCTAAAGGAAGTGCTGAACAAAGAACTTGCATTATCGCAAAACATCCAGGCGCAATGGCGCCTGGAAAATGCCCGGGCGGCGCAACGGAAACGTGCGGCAGTCAGAAGGCAAAAACTTGTGGCGGCACGCGGGCAGGAACGTCTTGCCATATCCGCAAGTAGGTTGTATGCTAGATACCGCGAAGGGAAACTGTCACGTGAAGAATTTTTACAAAAAAAAGCGGAGGAAGCGGACGCACAGGAACAGTGGAAACGCAGGGATGAAGAGCTGGTACGGCAGGAACAGGAAATCGACGACAGGGAAAAAGAAATCGACGACGCGATCGGCCAGAATCATATCAGGCAGCTATTGAATGGAATATGGGAAACCAGCGCCCAACGTTTGGTAGATGAAAAAACGAACGCCCCGTTTCCCTGCTGCCTGGCAGAAGGCCTGGTAAAATCTGTCACAGTACACCCCGGCCGCCGTGTAGAACTTATATTCAATTATCATAATTCCACTTTTAAAATATGACATACGCCTCCTACGCGGCAACGTATCACAAGCCGCCAGCAATGCATCGCAGACCTCCTACGCGGCAACGTATCACAAGCCGCC
>CASUON010000342.1 GCA_949457475.1 uncultured Lachnospiraceae bacterium | reverse complement strand
GCCCTATAGGTCCCATTTCCTGGCGAGATAGCTCAGCTGGCTAGAGCACACGGTTCATACCCGTGGTGTCGAGGGTTCAAGTCCCCCTCTCGCTATTGTAAAAAGTGTTATAAAAAACGGACAAGTTTATTTGTCCGTTTTTTATACCTTATTTTCTTTATTTTTAAAACATATCTTTATCGTTTATTTCTATCGTTTATTTCTATCGTCTATTTCTTTCGAAAAGAAAAATTTATTCAAAAAGCAAATTTTAGTCAAGAAGCAAAGTTCATTCAAAAAGCAAATACCGAAACAGCTCATTGTAAAAATACATCCGTTCCCTCTCCCCAGCGTGAAACGGCTCATGCTTGGCATCCAGCAGCCAGACTAACCTTGCGCTTTGCAGCTTACCAGCAAAACGGCAGATTTCTTCTGTATTTACCATATGCTCCCTGCCTGAAGCAAACAATAATACCGGAATCCGGATTTTTTGGATATTTTTCACATCCCGCACATATGCAGCTGCTTTTCCTGCCGCGGACACCCATGCATATACGGCTCCACTTGTCTGGTAGCGGCGGTTTTGCAGGCGTTTCTCATACGCATACTGATGGCGTTCTTTCGAGAGGCTGCTGCTCTTTTCAAAACAGGTTTGCTCCGTAAACCCATGCTGCCCTGCCGCATATATGCTGCCAAGTCCAAGCGCGCTGCATACATGCGCAATCGCAATCGCAGCCTTATAAGGCAAGTTCCCCACTTTCATTTGAATCATCGGAGACGATAAGACCGCCTTTTGGAAATCTTTTGGGTATTTCTCAAGATACAAAGCCCCAATTGCGCCGCCCATCGAATGTGCAAACAAAACCGCCTCTTTATCATATGGCTTCACAATCCGGTTCATAAAAATGCGCAGATCCCATACATACTGTTCAAAACTTTTCACATACACTTTATCCGGCTCTTTTAATTTCCGCCAGGAACTGCCATGCCCGCGGTGCTCCGGCACAAAGACCGAATACCCTGCCTGCAAAAAGTAAAAAACGAGCTCGTTATACTTTTCCGCAAACTCGCTAAATCCATGGGAAATAACAATACAGCCCCTCGCCTGTTCTTTCACATAACTGTAATAAAAAATAGGAACGCCGTCATACCCGCGGAATCGGCCACGCCTCCTATACGTTTTCAGATATGGCTCCACCTGCTCTTTCATCCGCATGCAGAAATCTTTTTCCTGTAAATATGCTATCTTGATCTGCCCTGCCATACAACCATCCGGATGCGCTTGTAGCGCAAATTTCCGGGCCCCTTCCTGTTTATAAATTGTTATTGATATGATTCTTTTGGTAGATTTCTTTTGGTAGATATCTTTTGGTAGATATCTTTTGTCTGTCTTTTTTTGCCAGATTACTTTACATGCCGACCGGCAAGAAAACGAGCATCTACAGCTGATCCAGCAACCCCCGGATGCCTTCCCGCTTATATATTTCTTTGTAATAAATCACTTCCTGGCGGATGATCTCGTCAATTACCTGCATGCCTAACAATTCTACCGGCGCCTTGTCGTCTGTCATCACATACTGCCCCGGGCGGTATGCCGCCAGGCCGCTGCAGACGGTACGCATCAGGCCTGCTAACTGCGCGTCTTTTTCCGCTGTAATATTACGCTGCAAAACTTTGACCGGGTTTGTATCTATTTTATCTGACAGCTCCTGCGGCGCATCCCCGTCCCCGCCGCCCGGAAACGAAGACGCAAAAAGCTCCCGGTTTGTAGAGCCGTTTACGTCGATCGTATAGACCATATCAAATACAGCGGCAATCGTATCAGACAGGTACTGGTTTATGTTCCCCTCTTTGGTCCCGCGCATGTTCATATTTACCACCATTACGCCGCCTTCGCGCAGATGGCTTTTCACCATAGTAAAAAATTCAACCGACGACATCTGGAACGGGATCGTGATGTCCTGGTATGCGTCTACCATAATCACATCGTACTTTTTATCCACCGCGTTCAGATAGGCCCTTCCGTCATAAGTCGCCACCGGCGTATCCTGCGGCAGCTGAAAATACGTTTTTGCCAACGCTGTAATTTTTTCGTCAATTTCAACGCCTTCGATGCGCAAATCCAGATTTTGAAAATACCGCCTGCACTGCGTGGCATAAGTCCCGGTCCCCATTCCAAGAATCAGCATATCCATTGATTCCTTTTCATGGACGCCCGCCATAAACGGCGCCGCCATGGCATAATCATAATACATCCCGGTCAGCCCGTTGTCTTTTTTTAAGATGGACTGTACGCCAAAAAGTACGTTCGTCGATAAAATAATATCCTCTTCGCTTTCTTTTACCTGTAGATAATTATAGACAGATTCCCCCTCATATGCCATCCCCGTCTCCCAAAACGCGAAACTGTCCGACGCGCCAAGCACGCAGCACAAGACAAAGGCCGCGATACCTGCCGCCGTTTTCTTGCCATGGCTTTTGGCGGATACAAAATACAGGCATGCCAAAGCCAGCAAAATCCCGGCAAAGACCAAAAAGGTTACCGACGTCCCTACCGCCGGAATCGTAACGAAGGTTGGCAAAAACGTACCTAAGATACTTCCGAGCGTATTCGCCGCATTCAGCATGCCGACCGTTTTTCCATTGTCTTCTAGGCTGTCTACGGTGTATTTAACAAGCGACGGCGTAACTGTCCCAAGCAGGAACAGCGGAAATACAAATATCACCATGCACGCCGCAAATGCCGCTAGGATCAGGAAATTACTGTTAACGCTAAAGATCAGCAGCGCGGAAATGCCAATAATAATGTATTTCCCGACAACCGGTATCGCTGCAATCCAAACCGCGGCAACAAGTATCCGGACATAAAGCCGGTCCGGGTCTGGGTTTTTATCGGCCGCTTTGCCGCCATAGATATTCCCCAGCGCCATTGCGATCATAATCGTCCCGATAATGATCGTCCATACGATCTGCGAAGAGCTAAAATAGGGGGCGAGCAGCCGGCTGGCCCCTAATTCCACCGCCATAACTGACATCCCCGCAAAAAATTCGGTCAGGTATAAATAGGTTTTATTTTGTAAAATACGGCGTGTCTGGTTCATCTGATACAGCCTTTCTTCCACTTTTTTCTTCTATATATAAAATAAGATATAATAAGAGGCTTTTATGTTTTAACACCTCCCTCTTTACCGTTGCCTATTATAACAGATTTCCTGCGATACCGCAAATATTTCTGGACTGTTTACCGATAATTGATGAAATGGCAGTTACTTTCCACGGGGTGGGGATGTGCAAAAAATATATAAAAAAGAAAAATAATAGGTTGTTATCCAACAAACCGTGCATATTTTTGTAAACCGGAAGCCGGAACCAGGCAGCAGGCCCGTCCGGATGTTCCGCTCCGGGATGCAAGAAGTGCTAGGCATTCT
>CASUON010000341.1 GCA_949457475.1 uncultured Lachnospiraceae bacterium | reverse complement strand
GGATTGCGCGTATATGCGCAAAGAACAGTGCAGCGGGACTTACTACTGGGGGGATCAGTTTTGCGCCGCATCGCAGAGCCTGAACGAATCCGGATGTATGTGGTTCCTCCTTCCGGATCAAGGGGTGTCCGCACAAGAGCTGCTGCAAGATCCGCAGGCAATCACGTTCCTTATGTCCCAGGACCGTGGGCAATGGGAAGATCAAAAACAGATGCTGATTAACTTTTCAATCCCTAAATTTGACGTATCTTCCAAGATTGATATGAAAGAAGGATTAAAAAACCTTGGCATTACGGATGTCCTGCAGCCGGAAACCGCGGATTTTTCCACTCTGGCGACGGATGCGGACGGGGTATATTTAGACCAGGCAGACCATGCGGCGCGCGTAGCGATTGACGAGCATGGGGTTACAGCCGCCGCATATACCGTAATGGCAGCCTGCGGTACAGCCATGCCGGTTGGCGAAGAGATTGACTTTGTGCTTGACCGCCCGTTTTTGTTCGCCGTTACCGGAGACGACGGGTTGCCTCTGTTTGTCGGGGTTGTAGAGCAACCTGCAATGCTTTGATTTAAAAAAGTATTACGGGGCTATACAATTTGACAACATTCAGACATAATGAAAACAAAAATTAACTGGAAGGTCGGAGGGGGCGCCCTCCGATCACAATAAAAGGAAATGGGAATAATATGGAAACATTTATAATGAAGCCGAAAGTAGACTTTGCATTCAAAGAGATAATACAACCAGATGATGCTAGAAGCTGAAGAACGCGGGGAGAAACGCGGAGAAGAGCGCATTAAGAAGCTAAATATATTCTAATAGTTCAGCCTTTAGCTTCACTGTAGCAAATTTCTTCCAAAAAACAGATAAAAGTATTGACTGGACGCATATGATATGCTATGCTTTTAACGTTGTGAAACTGAAGTAGAGTATCCACTCTCACCTTAGCACAAATGCGTGACTAAGCGTTTATATTGACAATGTTTATTCAGTATGCTGAATTGTGTCTTTGAAAGTGGATGGTCTGCCTATCCACTTTATTTTTTTGGAGGTGTAAAACCATTAGTGATTTAATGATTAATGAACAGATCCGTGACAGGGAGGTTCGTCTGATTGGTGAAAACGGACAGCAGCTTGGTATTATGTCCGCAAAAGAAGCAATGAAGCTTGCACAGGAAGCAGAACTGGATTTGGTTAAGATTGCCCCGACTGCGAAGCCGCCGGTATGCAAGATTATCGATTACGGGAAATACCGTTATGAGCTGGCCAGAAAGGAAAAAGAAGCCAGGAAAAAGCAGAAAGTGGTAGAACTAAAGGAAGTACGTCTTTCGCCGAATATTGACGCGAATGATTTGAATACCAAGATCAATGCTGCAAGGAAGTTTCTTTCCAAAGGGAACAAAGTAAAGATTACACTTCGTTTCCGGGGGCGTGAGATGGCGCATATGCATTCCAGCAAACATATCCTGGACGATATTGCAAAAGAGCTGGAAGGGACAGCCGTAGTGGAAAAAGCGCCAAAAGTGGAAGGACGCGCAATCAGCATGGTGCTGGCAGAGAAAAAATGATGAATTGAAGGAGGTAATATACAATGCCAAAAATGAAAACAAAAAGGGCAGCAGCAAAACGTTTTAAAATGACCGGGACAGGGGCCTTAAAGAGGAACAAAGCTTACCGGAGGCATATTTTGACAAAGAAATCGCCGAAGACAAAGAGGAATTTAAGGAAAGCGGCGATTCTGGACGATTCAAATGCAAAAACGATGAAGAAAATTTTACCATATATGTAAGAAGTGAAGGAGGGTATCAGACATGGCAAGAGTGAAAGGCGGCTTAAATGCCAGAAAAAAACATAACCGGATTTTAAAATTAGCAAAAGGCTACAGAGGCGCTCGTTCAAAGCAGTACCGCGTTGCGAAACAGTCTGTTATGAGGGCCCTGGCATCTTCTTATGCAGGAAGGAAACAGAGGAAACGCGAGTTCCGCAAGCTTTGGATTGCGCGTATTAATGCGGCAGCTAGGATGAACGGGCTTTCTTACAGTAAGTTTATGTACGGCCTGAAGCTTGCAAATATCGAACTGAACCGCAAAGTGCTGGCAGATATGGCAGTAAACGATGTGGA
Source organism: uncultured Lachnospiraceae bacterium (assembly GCA_949457475.1). GTDB lineage: Bacteria > Bacillota > Clostridia > Lachnospirales > Lachnospiraceae > Eubacterium_J. Next base: position 1,298 of record CASUON010000341.1, on the reverse strand, counting down.
AGGCTTTGCAAAGCTTGTAGCAATGGCTAAGGAAAAAGTAGCATAGTAATAGTATGGGAAAGCGGTATAAAAAGTGGCAGCCATCAAAAAAGCCTAAAAACCGGTATTCCACGAAAATAAAAGGAAAACAAGGCTGATTGGTTCAGCCTTGTTTTCCTTTCATTTTCCAGCAATTAAGCATTGACTAACACAGATAATACGAATATAATGTAACAGATAAATAGAAGGAACCCGCCGGGCGGCGCAGTAGTAAATATAAATGATAAGTACAAATAAAAATGGAAAGGCAAACAGATAGGCCATTAGAATAGATAGAAGGGTAAATAGGTAGGCCATTAGAATAGATGGAAGGGTAAACAAGTAGGCCATTAGAATAGGTAGAAATGCAATAGAAATGCAATAGAAAAGCAAATAGAAACGCAATAGAAAAGCGAATAGAAACGTAAAATAAGATAGGAAAAGATGCCATGTATCGAAAGATGAACGATTTATATCAAAATACAAATAAAATTATGCGGATTGCGCTGCTTGTTTTTTATGATATCTGTATGATATGCTTATCGGAGTTTCTGGCGTTGTGGACCAGGTTCGAGTTTTCTATCAGCCAGATGGACATGCAGTATGCTGTGACGGCTTATCATTATACATGGATCAATATTGTCGTAACGCTTGTAATTTTTGCCTTTTTAAGGCTCTACAGCAGCCTTTGGAAATACGCGAGCGTACATGAAATGTTAAACGTTGTGATTGCCTGTGTGACGGCAGCCTGTGCGCAGAGTATGGGGATGCACCTGCTGCTGTGGACGATGCCGCGCGCGTATTATATCCTATATCTGTTCTTCTTGTTGACACTGGTGTCGGCAAGCCGTTTTGCGTACCGCGGCGTGCGCGTCGTGCGCAAATCCATCCAGATTTCACGCAGCGGGCAGTCGGTTTCTACGATGATCATAGGGGCGGGGGATACCGCGTATTCGCTGATTAAAGATATTTCAAACAGCTGGTCGGTGCATAACCAGGTGACGTGCGTGATAGACGCCAACCCGCTTAAGATTGGCAACAGCATTTTAAGCGTGCCGATTGTCGGCAATGACGACCGCATTCCATGGGCCGTTGAAAAGTACCAGGTAGAAGAAATCTTTATCGCGATACCGAAGCTGTCTGGCAGCCGGAAAAAGACGATTTTGGATATTTGTAAAAATACTGGGTGCAAGCTGCGGATATTGCCGAGCATGGCCCAGATTGTAAACGATGAGGTTACTGTCTCCAACTTGCGGGAAGTTGAGATCGAAGATTTGCTG
>CASUON010000340.1 GCA_949457475.1 uncultured Lachnospiraceae bacterium | reverse complement strand
GTGCACAGCCACACGCGGATCGGCGCCCAGCTGTTGGAAGATTTGCATGTAAACAACGATTACAACGATTTTATCAGCATATCGATCGATATCGCGCACTACCATCACGAAAACTGGGATGGGAGCGGATACCCAGCTGGGCTGAAAGGGGCGGAAATCCCGATTGCGGCGCAGATCGTGGCCATTGTAGAAGTGTATACGACGCTGACCGGCAAAAAAGGCTACAGCAAGCTGGAGGCATTGGATATGATGCGTAAAGACGCCGGTGTAAAATTCAATCCAGATATTTTTAATATCTGCTGCAAAATTGCACGCCAGTTATGCTAAATGCCCAGGGCTGGCATTTTCTGGAAAAGTTTCGGACGGACCATGTTCATGTGGCAGGGGGAATAACATTGATCACAGAGGAAGAGTTTTTAAGAATCTCAACGCATATGAAGCGGAACTATGGCATTGACCTAAGCCAAAAAAAAGTAATTATCAATGGAAGGCTGGAAAATTATATAAAATCCAACGGCTGGAGAAGCTTCAGCGAATTTATGAATGTGGTGGAACATGATAAATCCGGCAGGCAGGAAAAAATGCTGGTCAATTTCCTGACGACAAACCATACGTATTTCATGCGGGAATTTGAGCATTTTGACTTTTTCCGCAAACAGGTGCTGCCATGGCTAAAAGAAAAAGAAGCGCGCAGGGGCAAAGACGTGCGTGTCTGGTGCGGCGCCGCTTCTTCGGGCGAAGAGCCTTATATGATCGCGATGGTGCTGGCGGATTTTTTCGGGTTAGAGCGCAAAGAGTGGGATACGAGGATACTGGCGACGGATTTGTCGACCCGGGTATTGCAGCAGGCGATCGCGGGCGTCTATACGGCCGACCAGTTAAAAGACCTTCCACAGCAATGGAAAAGGCGTTTTTTTAAAGTCTGCGCCGGGGGTACGCAGTACCAGGTGACTAGCGAACTGAAAAATGAAGTTATCTACCGGCAGTTTAACCTGATGTCTCCGTTTCCATTCAGAAAAAAAATGCATACTGTATTTTTGCGCAATGTTATGATATATTTTGATGATAAGACCAAACAGGAAGTAATCCGGAAAGTATACGACGTTATGGAGCCGGGCGGGTATCTGTTTATCGGTACTACCGAAACGCTGGACCGCAGCAGCACCCCGTTCCAGATTATTCAGCCGTCGATCTTCCGGAAAAAGGAAGGATGATTAGCGTATGCGTCCAATAAGGGTTTTGGTAGTGGATGATTCCATTGTGTTTCAGGAGCTGCTGATCCATAATTTAAGCAGGGACCCGGCTATCCAGGTTGTTGCAACTGCAAAAGATCCTTTTGAAGCAAGAGACGCCATTTTAAAATATAAGCCAGACGTTATGACGCTGGACGTAGAGCTGCCGCGGATGAGCGGGATTGAATTCCTGCGTAAACTAATGCCGCAGTATCCTCTGCCGGTCGTGGTCATCAGCGCCCTAAGCGACAAAGTATTTGACGCGCTCAATGCCGGGGCGGTAGATTTCGTGGCAAAGCCGACGATTACAAACCGCAGGCAGATGGAGGATTTCATCCGCCACGAACTGTTAGTAAAGGTGAAAATTGCTTCGACGGCAAAGATCAGCAATATCAAACGCAAAGCGATACTTCCGGAAGAGCAGCACCTGTCGTCCAAACACGGCAACCTGATCGTAGCCATCGGCGCTTCGACCGGCGGCACGGAAGCGATTTTTGAAGTCGTCAAAGGATTTGGTACGGATATCCCAGGCGTAGTGATCGTACAGCATATGCCGCCCGGATTTACCGGCATGTACGCAAAACGGCTGGATAACGAATGCAGGGTCCGGGTCAAAGAGGCGCAGACTGGGGATCGCGTAAAGCCTGGGCATGTGCTGATCGCGCCTGGAGGGGACCAGCATATGCGCCTTGTAAAAGTAAACGGCGTCTACCAGGTAGAATGTAGGAAGGGCCCGCGGGTCAATGGGCACTGCCCGTCGGTAGACGTGCTGTTCGAGTCGGTCGCAAAGGCCGCAGGTTCCGACGCCCTGGGGATTCTTTTAACCGGTATGGGCGGAGACGGCGCCAAAGGGCTGCTTGCCATGCGCAAGTCGGGCGCGCGCACGATCGGGCAGGATGAATCGACTTGTATCGTATATGGAATGCCAAAAGTTGCCTATGACCTTGGAGCGGTAGAATACCAGGTAAAACTGCCAAATATCGCTGAGAGGACATATGCATTATTAAATACAATGTAAAGGAGAGAAAAAATGAAAATTTTGTTAGCGGAAGATGACTTTGTTACGCGTAAATTTATGGTAAATTTCCTGTCTAAGTACGGGGAATGCGATGTAACGGTAGACGGCATGGAGGCTGTGGACGCGTTTATGATGGCTTTAGAAGACGAAGAGCCTTACGACTTGATCTGCCTGGATATTATGATGCCGGTAATGGACGGCTACCAGGCGTTAAAAGCTATCCGCAACCTGGAAAAGGAAAAAAATGTCCCGGAGGATAAAGCAGCGAAAGTAATTATGACGACGGCGTTGAATGAAGAACGCAACGTAAAAATGGCTTTTGAACTGGGATGTACGATTTATTCCGGCAAGCCGATCAACCAGGACCGGTTTGAGCAGGCATTGAAAAAGCTAAACCTGATTTAACCAGAATTGCTTTGACAAAAGTACATCGTATCAGTGTACCGATAAGCTGATTTCTACTGACGCGGCATGCCGGAAGTCAGTTTATCGGTACACTGGCAAAATATACAAGAAAGGAGAAGCCTATGGCAGAAGGATTTAATACCGAAGACATGCTTGATATGTACCTGCTTGAAAACGGACAGCTGCTGGAGCAGCTTCAAGATACCGTTTTAGAGCAGAAGGATGCAGACAGCTTTGACGAAGACAGCATCAACGAGATTTTCCGTACTATGCATACGATCAAAGGCTCATCTGGTATCATGATGTTTGATGATATTACGGCTGTAGCCCATAAACTGGAAGACATATTCTTCTTCCTGCGGGAATCCCATCCCAAACATGTGCCTCACCTCGAACTGGTTGAGCATGTGCTGGACGTAGCAGATTTTATTTCAGGAGAAATGGAAAAAATCCAAAATGGAGACCCGGTGGACGGGGATTCCAGCGCGCTGATCGCGGAGCTGGACAAATTTTTGGATAAGATCAAAGGAGGGAAATCAAAAAAATCAGGCAAAGAAACGCCTAAGGCGGAAGACGACGAACCAAAGCAGTTTTATATTGCGCCGGTTGCAACCAACGACAGCCATTATTATAAAATATTTATCAATTTCTATCCGGAGACGGAGATGTCAAACATCCACGCCTACAAGATTGTGTACGCGTTAAAAGAGATTGCGGAAGACCTACTGTACCGCCCGGACAATATTATTACGGACGAAGACAGTTCAAAAGTAATTATCGA
>CASUON010000339.1 GCA_949457475.1 uncultured Lachnospiraceae bacterium | reverse complement strand
AGTTCCATTACCTGCGATTTGCCAATGCCTGGAGGGCCGATTAAAAGGAGCGGCCGTTGGCGTATGGATGGAATTCGGTACTCCCCTGCTTCGTTTTTGGCAAGATATGCTTGTACTGTGTGTTTAATCTCTTGTTTCGCCTGTTTGATATTCATAATGGTTTCTTCCTTTTCGTTCCTGCTTGCACTGTTTTCTATCCATAAATTCTTCTGGCTCTAATTGTAGACGCATAGCCCACGGAGGTACAGCGGATTCGTCGTAGGTATCTAAAAATAAAAAGGCTGTTGGATAAGGCGGGCGTTTTTTAGGATAAATGCCGCGCCCATCAGTGAAATACAGCAAACCGCCCAAATGGCGGAACACATTTTGATCTACCAGTTTGTTGACATAAGAAAAAGCAGGGCGGAAATCTGTCCCACCGCCTCCGATTAATGTAAAGCGGTCTAAAAAATGCTCCAACTGGTCAAAGTTTTCAATCCGCTGGTCCATTCGGACCTGGTCGTCGCATTGAAGAAGGCGTATCTGAAATTTTGAGAAAAAATGTTCCCGGTGGCTAAGTATTTGGAACGTTTCTTTTAGGAAATTTTGAACCAGCTCGCCACTTGTGGAATCGCTTGTGTCTACAACATGACAAATTCGCGTATTTTATGGATTTCCCTTGTTTCCAAAGGTTCTATTAAGGGCATATTATGGTATAGGTTCAGCCCATAGATATAATAATTTAAGTCAAATTCTTCTGGGTCGCAGCGCAGCTCTTCCTGCAAAATAGTAAATTTATTTAAAAATTCACGGTAGCTGCGCCTGCTTTTATCTGCTTTGATTTGCGAGGAAAAAAGGCGGCCGGCTTCTTTTGCGTCTTTTCCAAACTGTTCCTGCTGGATTTGTGTTTGCCTGGCAAGCTTTTCCCATTGGTTTTTTGCGGCCTGCTGTATCGGGTCGCGTTGTGTATGTGCTGGCCAGCAGTAATGGTCGTCGGTATAAAATTCTTTTTGCAATAAGGCCAGCTGGTCTTTTGGCAATGCCAATAGGCCACGGTAGATGACTGCGGCGGAAAAGGTGTTTTTACATGCTGCAAGCTGTTCATAAATCTGCTGCCGCTGCCAGGTCAGTATCCTTTTGGTACACATCAGGTCCATTTGGTCAATGGTATATTCTACGGCTATATCACATGCCAGGCCCCAAATTTGCCGGTCGCGATTTCCCGATATCCATAAATGGGAAAATATGCAATGAAGCACACTGTGTAAAAATGCCCGGTTTAAAAACAGCTGGTTTTTTTGAAAAATTTGTATGGTCCGTCCAGCTGGATAGTATAAGTAAATGCCGTCTGTTGCGAATGTCTGCAAAGAGCTGTTCTGTTTTGGCTTGAGCGCAGATAGCGCCAGCTGGAAATAACGCAGTTCCAGATATAGCTCATGGTGTATAAAATCCAGTATTTTTTGCGACATTTCCATTTCCCATTCGCTTTGTGACTGTATATGCGGCATAGTCCCCTCCCTTCTATGTTCATTAGCCAATCCTATGTTCATTAGTCAATCTTATGTTCATTAGTCATGTCTATGAATAAGCTAAACTGTATAAAATAGTACCCTGCCGGATGCAGTTGCAAAAGGCAGGGGCTTTTATCGTCCTGACGGTTTGGGAATGCCATAAGCGTTATACGCAGTCAGAACGCATCGAATTGGTATTTTTTATGTGCGGATGCAATAGGCAGCAATTGTCGCCAGCGGATCATACTGGCGCTCCCTTCTGCCCAGTTGGCATCAGTAGCAAGCAAAATGGCATATTGCGCATCTTCCGGCGAAAGCAACCGTTGGTGGAAAAGAAAGGAAAGGCCGTCCAATGATTTTTCGTCGACCAGCCATTTACAAGCCGCCTTTCCATGTATTTTTATATAAGATTCATATTGCAGCCGTTTTTTTGCGGACAAGCCGATTGGATAACGTAAGCGGCATAATACAAGCCGGCAGACAGTCTGTTCGGATTCTTCTGCGCAGGATTTTTGAAAGATAGTGTCATATTGTACAAAATCAATCCTTTCGTCTGTAAAGCAATGCCTGGCCCGGAATCCCTCCCCAACAATATTGCGGCCAAAAACATGGGCTGGTGCGATTTCATCATATGTTTCATAATATTCCGGATAGAAAATGGATGCCTGTATCTGTGTATGGTCTCCGCATGATGTACAGCCGCAAAAAGAAACTTCAATATCCCAGGAAATCTGGGCAAGCATTTGCCGCAATGCGCTTGGCTGGGATGGCATGCACCGGATAAACATATGGCGAAGCTTGTGGCAGTTCATAAAAACGTCGCTGCCAATGATATGTAACTGGCCTGCAAATTCGATGGATATAAGGCTGCGGCAGTTGTAAAATGCATAATCGCCAATTTTAGATACTGTTTCCGGCAAAATAACCTGTTGCAGATAATTTCCAGATAACTCGACCAAGTCTGCCTGTGTGTCAACGGATGTATGCGGGAAATCATCCGGTGCCCAGACTCCGTCTTTGGGCAACTGGCATTTAGGTGCAAAACAGTAATTGCCCAGTTCTGTAACTAGACAGCCGTTAATCTGCCTGGGAATTGTTAAAATAGGTGAGCTCGCAAATACGCGCAGGATGATTGCGCCGCCTGTTTCTTCATTTTGTTTCCATAAAATACGTTCCGTTGCGTTAGGAAACATAACTGGGCATTCCTTTCTTTTTATATGATATTATCTGATTTATCTGGTTTATCTGATCTTATATAATCTGATTTTGTCAATTCTACCGTTTTTATTTTAAAATTAAAGTGATACATTGTCAATGGATTCTGAATAAAATGTTTTACTGATACAAAGTATCGTATGTAATCGCTAAAATGATTACAGCGGTGTTATTTAAGTATTTTAAAAAAGTTCATATCCTGCGCGAAATTGCTTAATTCATATAATACGAGGATATCGGACGGATGTTCTGCATGCATCAAGCTGGAAATAGAATCGTTGAAATACCGTAAATCAAGCATTATGATCTCGTCGTAATGGCCGATAAGAAACGGCACAAAGCTGTTGGCAAAAGAATCTTTGACAACTAGCAATTTTTTTACAGGCTTTTCTTGCCGCCCTAAGGCTGCCTGGATCGTAATTTTACCGAAGTTTCCTCCAAAGTAGACGCCGTATTTGTCCTTTGTCTGCAATTTGCTGTAATCATAAATGCCCGCGGCGTCTTTCGAATCAATCATAACGCTGGACTTATTGATATGCTCCGGGAGGAAAAATATATCTGGCTGCGAAAAAAAACGTGGAGCCTTGGAATATAAGGTGCCGTAAAATGACTGGCTGGTACATTTTGGATCGAAACTGGAAAGATCTTGTGCAGTTAGTCCATGCATTTTACAGAAAGCGGCATAACCTAGATAGGCGCCCTGCATCGACCAGTGGTGGTCGATGCAGGGCGCCTA
>CASUON010000338.1 GCA_949457475.1 uncultured Lachnospiraceae bacterium | reverse complement strand
TATGCACGGTTTGTTGGATAACAACCTATTAGTTCTCTTTTTTAGGGATATCCCCACCCCATGGAAAGTAACGAAAGGAGGATTGCAGGAGTACGATGGCATATAAAGCAGAAAAAGATAAGATCGATTTAAACGGCAAAACGATTTTAGTGACCGGGGCGGCCGGGTTTATCGGCTACCACCTGGTCTTGCGGCTGATGAAAGAATGCGTGGGCAGCAAAATTATCGGCGTGGATAATTTTACGAATTATTATGATATAGAATTGAAAGAATGGCGTATCCGCCAGATAGGGAGCATCCCTTCATCCTGCGACTGGCAGCTGATCCGCGGTTCCATTGCAGACCGGGAGGTAGTCGGGGGCGTCTTTGCCTCGTATCGCCCGCAGGTCGTAGTGAACCTTGCCGCGCAGGCAGGCGTGCGCTATAGTATTGAACATCCGGACGCTTATATCCAAAGCAACCTGGTTGGCTTTTATCATATCCTGGAAGCATGCAGGCATTACCCGGTTTCGCACCTTGTTTACGCAAGCAGCAGCAGTGTCTATGGCGGGAACAAAAAAGTCCCGTTTAGTACGCTAGACCGTGTGGACTTTCCGGTAAGCCTGTATGCGGCGACCAAAAAGAGCGATGAACTGCTTGCGCACGCGTATGCCAAGCTCTATAATATACCTGCGACCGGGCTGCGTTTTTTTACGGTATACGGGCCGGCGGGCCGGCCGGATATGGCCTATTTTTCATTTACAGAAAAGCTGCGAAAAGGCGAGGATATAGATGTCTTTAATTATGGGCGCTGCAAGCGGGATTTTACCTATGTAGACGATATTGTCGAAGGCGTTGTGCGGGTCATGCGGGGCGCGCCGAAACGTCTGGCAGGCGAAGACGGCCTCCCCATCCCGCCCTATGCGATTTACAATATCGGCGGCGGGCGGCCGGAAAACCTGATAGATTTTATCCAAATCCTTACAGAGGAATTAATAAGCGCCGGCGTGCTGGAAGACGGCTTTATTTTGGAGCGGCATATAAACCTCGTACCTATGCAGCCGGGGGATGTGCCTGCAACTTACGCGGACAGCGCCGGGCTGGAGCGGGATTATGGGTTTCGGCCGTCGGTCGGCTTAAGGGCCGGGCTGGGGCGCTTTGCCAGATGGTACCGGAATTATTATCTGGAAAAACCGCGGGTTCCATGTTAGAATTGTGGAAAGTGATTGTTACAGGCAGACTGTTGCGTTATCCGGCCGTTTCAGATAAATTTTGATATCGTTTTGGCTTTCAAAGGTGCGGAGGCGGATAACGTTGCATAAAATGGAGGTGTAGCTATGGCCAGGACGGTTGCAGTCGGAAAACAGGATTTTGCTTCAATCATAGTAAACCACTGGTTTTATGTGGATAAGACGAGGTTTATCAAAGAGTGGTGGGAAAATGGCGACGATGTTACGCTGATTACAAGGCCGCGGCGTTTTGGAAAAACTTTGACGATGAGCATGGTCGAGCAGTTCTTTTCCGTCCGGTACCAGGGAAAGGACTGGTTTTGGCCGTTTGACATTTGGAAAGAGGAAACATATCGAAATCTGCAAGGGGCGTATCCGGTCATTTTTTTGAGTTTTGCGAATGTAAAAGGCAGTCAGTTTGCGCAGGTACGCAAGAAAATATGCCGTATTATTGTCGATTTATATAAGAGCCAGTCCAGGCTTATGGACCTTACAAAGTTCCGCAGCCAGGACAGGGAATATTTTGATCGGGTATCTGACACTATGGATGACGCGGACGCGCAATTTTCTTTGAATAAACTATCGGAGCTGTTAGAAATCTACTATGGCAAAAAAGCGATTATTTTACTCGACGAGTATGATACGCCAATGCAAGAAGCGTATACAAAAGGGTATTGGGACGAATTTACGGATTTTGCCAGAGGGCTGTTCCATGCGACGTTTAAAACAAACCCATATTTGGAACGTGCTCTTTTAACGGGCGTTACAAGGATCAGCAAGGAGTCCATGTTTTCGGACTTGAATAACCTGAAGGTGGTTACGGTTACTTCTGAAAAGTATGCGGATATTTTTGGGTTTACCGAGGAAGAGGTGTTCCAGGCGTTGGAAGAATACGGCCTTTCCGATCAGAAACAGCAGGTAAAGGAGTGGTATGACGGCTTCACGTTTGGAACATGCAGGCATATATATAACCCATGGTCTGTCGTAAGTTTTTTGGATGAGAAGAAAATAGGAAATTATTGGGTAAACACAAGTTCCAATTCGCTGATTAGCGATCTTATGCAAAAAAGCGATATGGAGGCGAAGCTGTCGCTGGAGGATTTGCTGCAAGGCAGGTCGCTAGACGTAGAAATCGACGAAGAGATTGTTTTTAGCCAGCTGGACATAGATGAAGAAGCAATCTGGAGCCTGCTTTTGGCCAGTGGATATTTAAAAGTAGAACGGGTTGAACGAAACCGCAGGAAAAATCAAACATACGTCCTTACGATCACCAATAAGGAAGTACATCAGATGTTTCTTAAAATGGTAAGGGGCTGGTTCGCAAAAGAGAAGACAAAGTACAACCATTTTGTCGAAGCGCTGCTTTCTGACGATGTGGAAAAAATGAACCTATATATGAATAAAATTGCCGTGGTTACATTTAGCTATTTTGATACGGGGACTAGCCAGGCAGAGAATTTTTACCATGCGTTTGTATTAGGGCTGCTGGCAGACCTGGGGGAACTATATGAAATGACGTCCAACCGGGAGAGTGGCTTTGGACGGTATGACGTGATGCTAATGCCAAAGAATATGGCCAATCATGGAATTATTATAGAATTCAAAGTATACGACCCCAAAAAGGAAACGTCGCTAACGGACACAGTTGCCAGGGCCTTGGCGCAAATTGAGGAAAAGAGGTACGATACAGTTTTTATAGAAAGGGGAATTACTTCCAGCAAAATCAAGAAGTACGGATTTGCGTTCCAGGGAAAAGAAGTATTGATTGGCGGGACTTCCCATGAAATGGTTTATGTGGTATAATATTGCCCTGCAAAAAAGAAAACAGGAAAAAGGGGCAAAAAACCATGTTATTTAATTCTTTTGCATACGCGGTGTTTTTACCATGCGTATTTTTACTCTACTGGACATTGCCGGACAAGTGCCGGTGGGTCCTTCTGCTCGTATCCAGCTATTATTTTTATATGAGATGGAATGCCAAGTATGCCCTGCTGATCGCAGGGACGACGCTTGTCAGCTATCTATGCGCGCTTTTTATAGAAAAAACAGACCGGGTGCTATGGAAAAAGGCGCTTGTTTTTCTGGCGGTATCCGTTTCGCTGGCGGTGCTTTATGTATTCAAATATTTTAATTTTTCCATGGACCTGCTGGCGCGCTTCTTCCCGGTAAGCCCGGCGCGCCTGAATTTTCTGCTGCCGGTCGGGATTTCATTTTATACGTTTCAGACATTAAGC
>CASUON010000337.1 GCA_949457475.1 uncultured Lachnospiraceae bacterium | reverse complement strand
CTGGCAAGGTCAGAAAAATCCGCCTGTACCGGCACAATGACATCCCCAAACTCCTTCTTCAGGCCTGCTACCACATCGGCCGAACGGTTGTAATGCGCCCATATACGGCTGTAATTTCCAGCAATCTTGCAAATCAATGCATGCCCGACATCCGACGACGCCCCGGTCACAAGCAAAACATGTCCGTTACTTTCCATTTCTGCCACCTGCTTTCCCTTCCCGCGTATTTGCCCTGTCATCTGTAAATCCGGCTTTGAGCAGGCCGCGCAGCACTTTTTCCCCACGCTGGTTACGGATAGCCACTTTTATCTCGACGTAATTGAAGTCGGTATCCAGCCGGGCCACTTCGCCTGTGACGCTTAATATATCGCCCACATATACCGGCTTTGCGAATTGTACTTTAACGCCCCGTATCAAACAGTACATCCCCGGCAGAAAGCACCCCCCCAGCGTCGAAATCAAAGACGCCGTAAGCATACCATAAACGACGGAACCGTCAAATCCGCACGCCCTGGCAAACTCCGGGTCTGTATGGAGCGGGTTCGTATCCCCGGTCAACGCCAAAAATTGCCTCATCATTTCCGGCGTGACCGGCTGCGTAAACTGCGCTTTCATGCCAATGGACAAATCGTTTATCTTGTATGCGTTTATGCTGTGTGCGTTCATCCCCGCGCCTCCAGTTTACGCAGAATAAAGTCCGCCATTTCGCCTACGTTTTTCATTTTATTTACTTCGTCGATATTAAATTTTACGCCAAACCGCTCCTGGATCGTAACGATCAGGTTGATCTGCTCCAGGCTGTCCCAGTCTTCGATATCTGCCGACGAAGTTTCATCTGTTAGTTCAATGCTCTCGTCGTCAAAATTCTCCCGGAAGATTTGATTTAATGTCTGAAATAATTCTGCTCGATTCATAAATCCTGCTCCTTCACTTGCATATGCGTATGTTTGTCTATATATTCATTCGTGATTTCAAATTTCCATACCGTGCCGCCATCCTGTCCAGACAGGAAACGATACCCAAGCTGTTCGTAAAAGTCCTTTACCATGCCGTTTTTTTCTGTCGGGATATAATATCCAACCAGTTCCGTTACGCCGCGCTTCTGGCAGCTATGCACCAGCGCGTCCATCATTGCGTATTCCATGCCGCGCTTCAATACGCGGCAGCTCATTAGCCACAGCTGTATATGGCATGCCGCGCCCTCCAGCCGCCCAATAACTACCGATACGACGCCATTGTCCCCAAAGCAGTCTTCCAGCCGCCCGTACAACGTGATGTAACGCCCGTCTTTGGAAATCTGCCCGATCTGTGCCTGCGTATACCGCCGGGTCGTCAGGTTGAACTGGTTGCTCTTATTCGTAAGCTGCGCGATCCTGGCCATGTACATAGGTTCAAACGGCCGGACTTGCGCCCGCATGTCCAAAGAATCCAAATACTCCCCGTAATCCGCAAAGGACGCCTGCAAGGCCTCCCTTTTGGCATTGTCCCGGTACATTTCTGCGCGCCTTAAGTCATCTTGTGATAAATACGTAGCTTCAAAATACCCGTTGCGGTCAATTGTAGAAATATACTGATGGACTGCGCCAATTTCAGGCGCCGGCACGCCCGCCAGCTGCGTAGCGACAAGATGGCGTTCCGCCGGATTATCGTCAATAAATACAAGGCTTTCCGGCAAAACGTGCAATTCGGCTGCGATCGCGGCGACCGACCGGTCTTTCGGCTCCCAGTTTGCCTTGATTACCGCAAAATCATCCGGGCGTAGCCCGCCGTCCGGGTGGGCCAGCCCTGCCCGCGCATTTGCTTCCTCGTTTTTGGACGCAATCGTTAAAACAGCGCCCAGCTGCTTATGCGCTTTTACATAATTTTGAAATTCCAGATAAGCCGCGCCTTCCGCGTCTTCCGGCCCGATATGGATATTTTCCGCCCCGTCTTCCCCTATGACGCCGCCCCAGAGCGTCTGGTCTAAGTCCAGCACGAACCCTTTTTTATTTTTCCCGTAGACCGACTTGATGATTTTGGAAACGCCAAACGCGAAATAAGGCATTGCGTTTACATGCATAGCATATTTGTACATATGCCAGTAAAACGGGTCTGACCATTCCCGAAGCCCATAATCCGCGGACAGGTAGTTAATATCGCAAATAAAGAAATCCGTATGCGTCTGGGCGTACTCGTAAAATTTCAGGTTCAGCCGCGTCAGGTAGTTCACCGCCCCATGGATATCGCTTGCGTCCTTATTGCCAAGTAGGCGGTAATAAGGCATTTCAAAATTATTTTGTATTACCGGGCAGCCGTAGGTTTTTGCCAGGATGTCCCACATTGAATAAAAACGGCTGAACTCACTGTCCAGCATGGCGTCTATTGCCGACGCGTCATCCGACAGCAGCGGATAGCGCGTTACATTCCGGCTGGTCGTATGGATATAGACCATATCCGGTTGAAATTGCCGCAGCATTTCATTCGAAAATACCGCGTCTTCATAATACTGCCCATATCCGGACTCATAAAACGAAGGACGTATCCCTTCATTTAACAGGAACAGTTCCAACATCTGGACAATTCCAGCGGTCGTCGACCCACCCAAGACCGCAATCTTTTTATCCAAAAATGACGCGCGCGAAGCAAGGAGCGCTTTTTTCACCTGCCTTTTGTGCGCCAGCAGATACGCCGCGTCAAAAGGGTATTCTAATTCTTTCATTCCAGTCCCCCCGCCGCCGTCAGTTTGGCCTATCCATATCCCCGTCCCCTTTGAAGAGGACGGTATGCGCATCCTCAGACATGTAGTAGATCGTCACATTTTTCTGTTCAAACGGAGAAAAATATTCCGGGATGATATTTTCCGTTTCCTGCCGCAGTTTCCACCCTCCATACCGGAAGGCCGCTTCGTCGATCCCCGCTTCGTAGCAATCCGCATACTCGCAATCCCACTGTACCAAAAGTTCATCCAGCTTCGGCGTAAATAACGGCAGCAGCGCATGGTCCCCGATGCAGTCGATTAGGCGCAGCGCCCGGCTGGCGCCGCACTGCTGTATCCGCAGCACAAGAAACAGGCGCTTTTCCCCGCATGTAAGACCCATTTTTTTATAGGAAAATACCGGATGCCGGTAATACCTGCGCGCGATAAACGCCGCGCTTTTCACAAGCTGCCCTGGCCGTTCCAGGCAGTCCGCAAGTAAAAAGCGGTCCATCGCATACGCAAAATCCGAAAGGTCTTCTATCCGAAGCTGCCCCAGCCGCCCAGGCGGCTCTTCTTTCCCGCATGGGCTTGTTTCCGCAAGGCGGCTTGCCCGCTCTTCTTTCCCGCATGGGCTTGTTTCCGCAAGGCGGCTTACTCTCTCTTCTTTCCCGCATGGGACTGTTGCCCCAAGACGACTTGCCCTCTCTTCTTTCCCGCATGGGACTGTTTGCGTAAGGCGGCTTGCCCGCACTTCTTTCCTGCATGGGCTTGTTTCCGCAAGACTT
>CASUON010000336.1 GCA_949457475.1 uncultured Lachnospiraceae bacterium | reverse complement strand
AGGGTACAAAATGTGAAGCACATCTTACGGAAAGCATTTTTCAAACACGCTCTAGCCACCCATCCATCCCCTGTTTTTTCGCAACGGCCTGATGATACCGGTGTACCATCATAATATACTGGCCTTTTCTTATGGAACAAACTTCCAGGCGACAGTCCATTTCCCGTGATGCCCCGACGACCATCTCGTCCATAGCCGTCCCAAGCACCCTGCCAAGTAAATACATGTGATCCAAACTCGGAAGTGTTTTTCCCGAAAACCACGCGTAAACAGACTGCAATGACCCAATATATAATTTTGATTTTATCATTTTAGCAGTAACGCCGCGTTCCAGGCACAGTTGTTTCAGCTTTTTTCCGGTCTTTTTCATATCAATGCCGTCTGCCGTTAGCTGGCTAAACTCCATCCTAAATGTGTCACATTTAAATTCTGGCATTTTGCAACACCCTTTCCTCTTTCTACCTTAACTTTAACTATCTTATCTATGCTTAATTTAACTGCTTTATCTATTTTTACTGTTTCAGCTTGGCTATCTTATCTATTTCTAATTTAACTGCTTTATCTATTTTATCTGTTTCAGCTTGACTATCTTATCTATTTCTATTTTAACTGCTTTATCTATTCTAACTGTTTCAGCTTGGCTATCTTATCTATTTCTAATTTAACTGCTTTATCTATTTTATCTGTTTTAGCTATAGCCTTCTTTATCTATTTTATCTGCTTTAGCCACTTCACTGCTTTAGCTATTTTGCAGCTCCTTAAATATCCGATATATTGTACCTATTCTAAGAATAAAACGGCAGTATCTGACACGGAAAATAAGTAGTTATAAAACGCTGGTTCTTATATATGGAGTTTACTATTTGCATTATATATCGCCCCATCCGTTCCGTTTCCTAACAGGCAATTTCTAATGCAAAAGCGGAAAACAGGCGTGCAAATACCTTGCAAAACAGCCCAAAAAGTGTTATACTATTTCGAACTTCAGAAATCATATTGTATTTTAATATTACATAAGAGGTTCTCATATGGTATTTGAAAAGGAAGAAGAAATAAAAAAAATCGCAAGAAGCCTGAGAGAAAAATATCATACCAGAAACGCTATTGAAATTGCGGAGAAACTGGGCCATAAAGTCCTCTTTTTGGAATCTGACATCAATCTGTTAAAAGCAAATACGTTTCGATATACACGAAAAAACTACTGTTCCATTACGATCAATGAAAGCTATAACGAATCATCCAGAATCGTACTTTGCGCCCATGAATTAGGCCACGCTGTACTGGGCCACGATTTTAAACGGTATTTTGAAGACAGCGACCTGGTAAAAGAACGGGAAGTCAACCTCTTTGCGGTAGCGCTGCTCTTTGACGACGATGATTTTGACATTCCGATCACAGAGATGAGCGGTTACACGCTTCGTTATATTATCGACTACAACATCTCCGACCCGCAAAGAGAAGCATGTATCAAAAAGGCCGCATGGACGTTGCGGGAAAAATACCATACAAGGGACGCCGCTAAAATCGTGGAAAACCTGAATTATGAAATCGACACCTTACAGTCCGATATTGATTTTTTAAAGGCGGACGCATACCGCAAGGCGCTGAGAAACTGCCGCCTCATTATGGCAAACATCCGTTATAACGAATCTTCCAAGCTTTTGTTGTGCGCGCACGAATTAGGACAAGCCATCCTAGACCATGATTTTAAATACCGATTTGAAAATAACGACCTATTGAAGGAAAAAGAAGTCGACCTGTTTACCATTGCGCTGCTCTTTGACGACGACGATTTTTCCATGCCGATTACCCGCATGAGCGAACATACGTTAAGGGATATTATCGAGCGCAAACTACATAATCAAAAGAATATTTAATTATCGGGAATATATTCTCCATAAAAGCAGGGCGTGCAGATTGTGCAGAACGCGGGAATAATTTTTCAATCACGCGCCAGCGCATATCAGTATACCCTCTGATTCAATACCTCGCGGGTTACGGGTATCGTCTTTTTCGTAACGTCCGGAAATGACAGGATCATCAGTTCTTCTTCACAGGTAAAACAGTCCTCCGGCAAGTTGTATTCTTTTTCCGTCAGTGCGCCGCCGGACGCAAGCCTTTGAATCGCCCCCGCCACGTAAAAGGGCGCAAGCGGATTGCATTCAAAATCCGCATTGATTCGCCCTTTCCACACGGCCTCCAGCCCGGCGCTTGTCGCATCAAAGGAAATTACTATAACGCCCCCAGCCTTTCCGTAGGAAATGCCGGCCTCATCTAACGCACGGCAGGCGCCAAGCGCTTCATTATCATTTTGGCAGAGTACGACGTCAATATCTGTATATTCCGACAGGTATCGTTCCATTACTTGGTTTCCGCCGGCCTCTGTAAAATCGCCGCTCTCCTGCGCAAGCAGCACCCAGTTTTTGTTCCTCTCCACATATTTCGCAAACCCTTCTGTGCGCCCAAGCTGCGCGGACGCCCCCGGGGTGCCGTTGATCGCCACGATCCTGATCTGTTCAAAATCCCGGCCTTTCCTGTGTAAGTATTTTTGCAGCCACTGCCCGGCACATTCCCCTTCCCGTACAAAATCTGAGCCAAACCAAGCCTGGTAATACTTCGGATCACAGTCGATCGTGCGGTCCATCAAAAATACCGGAATACCTACCTGGTATGCCTCTTTTAGCACCGCGTCCCATCCGGTCGTAAGAATCGGCGCTATTACAATATAATCTACCTGTTCCCGGATAAAACTGCGTACCGCGTCAATTTGTGCCTGCGGCTGGTTGTCCGCATCGATGAAATACAGCTGGTATCCATTTTCTGTACAAAACACTTCCCGGCAGCATTTGGTAGAGGCAATGCGCCAGTCTGACTCATGCCCCACCTGTACGACGCCCACTTTAAGCAATTTTTTCGGGATCAGCTCTTCCACATTTTGCAGCGCCTCCTGCGCGCCGGACGTATAGGCGCTGCTGTCTGTGGATATTCCGCCGTCCTTTTTCAGATAAAAATATACCGCAGCCATGCCCGTGAGCAATATCAACATGGCAAATACTATTTTTTTTGAAATTCTACGCACCGTTTTGGCAACTCCTTACCCTTACTGCACAAACTGGTTCACCTGGCCGCGGTTTCCTACCACCGGCTCTAAAGCGGTTTTAACCGCCTGCCGCTACGGGCATGATACGCTACCGTAGCGTGTTTCCTTCCACCGGCTCTAAAGCGGTTTGGCCGCAAAGAGAGACATGTCTGCGCAGATCATAAAATCACGTTTAAAATTTTATCACACCCCTGCTAAGATTGCAATGCTGAGCGTGTCTATAAAAAGCTTGGAACCTGCCCATATGCTACTTTTCATGGGGTGGGAATATCCCTTAAAAATGAGAACTGATAGGGTGTTATCCGGCAAATCGTGCATATTTTTGTATCCCGGACGCCGGAACCAGGCAGCAGACCCGTCCTGATGTTCCG
>CASUON010000335.1 GCA_949457475.1 uncultured Lachnospiraceae bacterium | reverse complement strand
CAGGCCGCGGAGAAATTCGGTTCCGGGGAAGTGACGATGACTACGCGCCTGACGCTGGAAATACAAGGCGTGCCATACGATAACCTGGATGCGTTGTTCGCCTTCTTAAAGGAGGCCGGCCTTGAGACGGGCGGTACGGGTTCCAAAGTACGCCCGGTTGTATCGTGCAAAGGTACCACCTGCCAATATGGGCTGATCGATACGTTCGCGCTTTCCGAAAAACTGCACGAGCAGTTTTATACCGGCTACCATGGCGTATCGCTGCCACATAAGTTCAAGATTGCCGTAGGCGGCTGCCCGAATAACTGTGTGAAGCCGAACTTAAACGATGTTGGCATTATCGGCCAGCGCCTGCCGGAGATTGACCTCGCGAAATGCAAAGGCTGCAGTGTCTGCCAGGTACAGAACAATTGCCCGGTCAAGGCCGTACATATGGCGGATGGGAAAGTGCAGATCGCACTGGACGCATGCAACCACTGTGGGCGCTGCATCGGCAAATGCCCGTTCCACGCGGTGAACGAGTCGCTTTGCGGCTATAAAGTATACATCGGCGGGCGCTGGGGCAAAAAAGTAGCCGAAGGGCGCGCGCTGGATAAAGTGTTCGCAACAGAAGCGGAAGTGATCGACGTAGTGGAACGCGCGATTTTGTTTTTCCGCGACGAGGGAATTTCCGGAGAACGCTTTGCGGATACGATCAACCGGCTGGGCTTTGCATATGTGCAGGAGAAGCTGCTTAACAGCAAGATTGACAAGCAGCAGATTTTGGAAAAAACGGTGGTAGGCGGGGCGACCTGCTAGACGTAAAATACTGGACGCCGGCCATGGCTGGGTAGCGGGACTGCAAGTGCTGGATGCCGGCCATGGCTGGGTAGTGGGATTGCAAGTGCTGGATGCCGGCCATGGCTGGGTAGTGGGACTGCAAGTGCTGAAGAATTCAGCCATGGCTGGACAGTGGCAACTGCAAATAGCAGGGCGCTATGCTGACATTAATGCTTCTGCGGGTAGAGCTCCACGCGGATGTCCGGCCTTTTTTGTTCCTGGAAGGCCAGGCGCCACTCGACCTCTTCTGGCGGGGTGAAATGTGGCGCCGAAGCCGCGTATAGCATGTCCGGCCCGGAAAGGAAGAGGGCGGTGGGGCCGTCCGCGCCGCCAATGATGACGCTGACGCTTTCCGCCGATGTGGTTTGCGCGCGCTGGCGCAGTTCGCGCGGCTTGTCCCCGTCCGAGCAGTCGACCAGGGAAAGGGAACCCTGTGGCAGCGGGGGGCTGGCTGTACAGCCGACAACCGTATACCAGGTTGGATATTCTTTCCATGGATTAGCAAGTCGCGAGGCCCCAATATCTAAGCGCTCGTTTTTATATTCGCGGACGGTAAGCGTATGCGCCATGCCAGTGGACGGACAGGTAAACGTAATGCTGTCGCCAGGCGCACGTGTATGAAAATGGGGGCCTGGGATCAGCTGTTTTTGTGCGCTAAGCCTGATAGACAACGTTTGTATCTGCGGCTTGCGCGCTGTCTTCCATGGGAAAAAACTGCGCCAGATTTGCCAGCCGAAGGCCGGGTCAAGTTGGTAATGGCGCAGCACTTCTTGCGCCTGCGTCTGGTCAAATTCACAAAAGACTGGGTTCCAGCAGTCGCCGCAGCTTTGGGAAGACGGCAGGATTTTTCCGTTGACCGTTGCTTCGGTAAGCGGATGGAACGAAAAAGGGTTGTCCAGTTCTAACAAAAGCTGCTGGTCGTTGTCAAAATCTTCCAGGATGTTGTCCGGGCTAAGATGCCAGCGGTTGATAAAGTCCTGAATTTGGCCCGCGGGTATTTTACGTAGGAAATCAACGACCAGCCCTTTGCTGCATGAATAAATGGAAGGGATCAGCCATTCTTCCCCATCCCAGAAAAATTTCTTATGGACAGGCAGTTCTTTGCCTGCGCGCGTCCCCTTTGCGTCTCCATAGCAGTTGCCGTTTAAATTTCCATTAAAATAGACGCGCCATTTTTTGGATTCGGCAGGGGAAGGGGTGGCCGGATATTCGCCTGCCAGGCATTTGGCCGGGGTCGGCGTTTGCGTGCCGAAACAAGTATGGGAAACGGCCGTCTCAATACCAGCCGTAGAGCCAGGTTCTGCGGCTGCAAATACGAGGCGGCTGTAGTCAAAATTAGCCTGCAGCGTATGCAGGTACTGCAGGGGATGTCTCATTGGCGTAAGGTGCATGCGGTATGTAATCGCGTTCATTGCGTCGGTTAGTGATTCGTCTTGTACAATGTCATGGATATAGGCGTCAAATTGCGTCTGGTCCCATTGCCATGCCTGTTCAAGCGCATCAGCGCTTTTGCATGCAAGCAGCAGGCGTAGGAAATCGCTGAAATTTTCGGCGAGCGGATGCACATAGTTTCCTTGTGTATTCATAGGGCTGACGGCAAATACCATTTCGTCAAATCCTTCGATAAAGCAGTAGTGGATTCCGTCAGTTCCGGCGCATCCGAAAGAAACAGCGCCTTTTGGCGTACAAAAATAAGGGGAGGGGTCGGATAGCGGCTGGATGCCAAGCGGGGCTAGGCTGATGTGTTGTTTGAGAAATTTGCGGTAGGTAAGGGTCATGTTGTTTCCTTTCTGTTCGTCACGTTTTCTTTTAATTCGTTGTGCTTCCTTTCTGTTTGTCACGTTCTATTTGTATTTTTACTAATACATTACAGCTTTTCCTTAGATTTTTAGACACGTTCTAGCTGGTATTCCAGCTGGCAGTCGAAAGGCTCTGCATTGACATGCGTTTGATCGTATTGTTGCGCTTCTGTACAGCCCATAGCTTTATAAAAAGCCTGGCTTTCAACTGCAGAATGGGCGGAGATATATAGTTTTTTGCCGCCGTGCGCTTTCGCCCATTGCGCCGCCGCATGAAAGAGGGAACGGCCGATGCCATGCCCGCGCATATCCATAGATACATGGATGCTTGATAAATCCAAGTATCTGTGGCTGCCGCCAAAAAGTTTTGGTTCAACGGAGACGAAGCCTTTTAGGGCGCCGCCTGAAAAAGCCGCATATACAAAACCGCCGGTTTGCAGCGTGTTCCTCAGGCAGGAGATAAGCGTCTGGTAGTCTGCTTCAGACCAGTCGTCGATGAAAGGGGCATCTTTGATCGTCCAGCCGGACGGTTCTTTTCGCCAGCATTTGGTAACTTCCTGGCGGCGGACAAAGTCCTGGAATAATGTTCGGTTTAGTTCGTGTTCGGATATCGTCCGGTATTCTGGCATTTGTGGGGATGCTCCTTTCGATTTTTGTGTTATTTTATAAAGACATTTTATCATGGAACAAGTGGGGCTGCAAGGCTGCTTTTTAGAAGGCGCTTGAAACATTTTAAGAAAGAGTAACTTTTTACGGGGTGGGGATATGCAGGATATACTATCAAAAGAAAAATAATAGGTTGTTATCCGGCAATTAAATTCTGGAACAGTTTTTCAGTTTTGTGCTACCCGGACGCTGGAACCAGGCC
>CASUON010000334.1 GCA_949457475.1 uncultured Lachnospiraceae bacterium | reverse complement strand
CATAACGGGCTGGCATGAAATCCAATGAACGAACTTCTTTTCGGATACGTCCCAACTGAGCGGTAGCTGTTTCCGGAACAAGAAGTTCATTCGCAATATATGCATAGATTTCACGTAAATCGTCAAGTGCATCTACAGAATAGCCAACCTTATAGCTATCCGTCATATGCCAAACTCCTTTGCAAGTACCGCATCGACTTCATCTGCAGAATATACCTTTCCTGCTTTGATGGAATCGACACCCTTCTGGAGTTCTGCATCAAGCTCCTCTCTGGTCATTGCACCAACAGCTAATGGCTTAGAAGAAGGAAGTTTCAATTCAAACGGCATACCCTTTTTCAGTACAATCTGGCTATAAAGCATCTGAATTGCACTGGATGGAGAAATGCCAAGCTGAGAAAGAATGCTCTCAGCATTATCCTTGAGATTAGTATCTATTCTTGCATAAACAGCGGATGTATTTGCCATAGTATCGCCTCCTTTTTCTTTATCATATTCGCTTTTGCTTGCAATTGCAAGCATTTGCATAGATTATTTTATGACGAAACTTTGAATTTTATACGCCTCTTAAGGCAGAAAGGAATATTTATGGAATTTTTATCGGGGCTATTTCATTCCAGAGACAAGCCCACCAACAGTACCAATGGCAGCGCCTATCTCTTTCTCTTTGGTGGAAGCAACTCTGGCAAAGCCGTCAATAAACGAAGTGCCATGCAGATGACTGCAGTCTACGCCTGTGTCAGAATTCTTTCGGAGTCCATTGCAGGACTGCCAGTCCATATTTATAAGTACACAATTTCAGGATTAACGATTTGTAACTCTCTGTTATTTACCTCGGGAATAATCCTTTTATGGTATCTTTCAGTTCTTCAGCCTGCTGAATTACATTAGGATGTAAGTCTGATGCTAATGTTGCATAGTAAAATCTGAATTTCAACTTTACTCTGCTGGTTATCAAACGTGTATATGTATCTCTAAACGTAGTAAATGCTTCGAGAACATCGGCGTTATACCTTGCCGTAAAATCAGTTGTTGTTTTTGATAAATCCAGAAGATTGCCAGAGATAGTTTTCCATTTCATCACAGCATCTTCTCCAAATGATGTGGTCTTCTTTGACTGGATAATTATCATTTCCAGAATGGAATCTTTTGGCGCAGATATATGTTCAACAACATCTGGAGTAATAAGTAAATTATTTAAAAATAAATAAATTGAATCGCATCCTCCATCCAATCCTTTTCCCACAATACCATTATCTACTTCATCGTCACTTAATCCTTGATTTTTCAATATTTGGCTTGCTGAAAAAAATTCAAAATAATCTGATATGCTGCTATAGTTATCATTGTTCTGAAATTCTTGTTCAATTAAATTTTCTAGTAATATTTGTGCATTCTTACTTATCTTTTATCCTCCACTTACACAGTAATTTTCCTGTTATCTATTCCACTGCCAAGTCTGCCTCTTAGTATCGAGTGGCTTAAACTGCGGTCGACTCTGGCAACAATCCCAGTGCCACAACCTATGACATCTAATCCATAGCCTAAACCCTACCACTATTTTCCGGCCATCCACTTTTTCTCCGGTCAGACTAAAAAGTAGATATGTTTCCATACAAGAAAACCGAGCTTTCCGCAAGGCTCCTCTGATGGCACTCACCTTGCAAAAAGCCCGGAAATACGCCACTTTTTGGCATTTGATTTTATTTTCTTGACAGCAAACAGACCGTCTCCACATGCCCACTAAAAGGAAACATATCGATCGGCTGGCACGCCATCCCACGATAACCACATCGCGTTAAATATTTTAAATCCCTAGCCAGTGTCTCAGGGTTGCAGGAAATATATACAATCTTCTTTGGCGTTAATTTAACAACCGCGCGCAAAAACGATTCCGAACAGCCGCTTCTTGGAGGATCCATAAATACGACGTCAGCCTTTTCCTTGTTTTCGGCGTATTCGGTAATAAACTCCCCTGCGTCCTGATGGTAAAAGTAAATATTTTTTATTCCGTTGATTTTCGCATTGATAATGGCGTCGCGTACCGCATCGCGGTTGCATTCAATGCCGGTGACCGTTTTTGCGCCTTTTGCGGCGGCCAGCCCGATCGTCCCGATTCCGCAATAAGCGTCTATGACATGTTCGTTGCCGGTCAGCCCCGCAAATTGTATGGCAGTCTGGTACAGCCGTTCGGTCTGCGTTGGATTTACCTGGTAGAAGGAAGATGGGGAGATGCGGAAAGTAAGCCCGCAGAGCTGGTCTTCAATATAGCCCTTCCCATATAAAGTAATGTTGCGTTCCCCTAGTACCATGTTTGTCTGCTTATCATTAATATTTAACAAAATGGTTGTGATTTCTGGGTGCAGCTTGCGCAACGCTTTGACAAAATTATTTTTGGAAGGCAAAATCGGAGAAGACAAGACCAAGACGACCATAACTTGGCCGCTTGCAAATCCGCGGCGGATTAAGACGTGGCGTAGCAGCCCGTATTGCGTATCTTCATCGTATGTTTTGATTTTAAAGGATTTTAATAGCCCGCGGATGTCTACAATAATCTTATCTGCTGTCTCATCTTCAATTTGACAAGCATCTACATTAATTACGTTGTGCGTCCCTTCCTGGTAGATGCCGGATAATACCGTGCCGTTTGCCGCCCTGGTAAATACCGCATGGACTTTATTACGGTAATGGTAAGGGTTGTCCATGCCAATGATCGGGGAGACGCGGACGAAACGCTTTAATAATTTGTTTACCTGGCTATATTTTTGTTTTAGCTGCGTTTCATACGCAATTCCCTGGTAGGAACAGCCGCCGCACTTTTTAGCAAGCGGGCAGGCGTCTGGAACTACCTGTTCGCTGCTGCTATCCGTAATCCAGCGGTATTTTTCTTGGATTTGTTTTTCTTTCGATATGTTTTCTTTGCCTTTTTCTTTCGATTTCCTTTCGATGACTTGATTTTTTTTCGATTTTTTTTCTTTGTTTTGGTTTCCCTTCAATTTCGTTTCTTTCTTTCGTTTTTCCTCACTTTGTTTTTCATCCGTTGCAATATAGTTCTTATTTTTCTTACTAGAAATACAAATTGCACGTTGCGTGCTTTCCATTCTTTTTTGTTTTTTTGCAGCATTCGCAACTTCGGTTGGTTTCATCGTATTTGCAGCTTTAAATGCGTAATTCTTTTTTCTCATATCTCAATGTCCCTCTTGTTTTGGTAATTATGGTTTTGAGTTGTTATGGTTTGTATTACAAACAAAATAGCTTTATTTTGCATCCTTATTTGAATTCGGTTGCTTGTCATTAACCAAATAAGTAAAAATGTTAAAACATTATTATCTTACCATCAACTGATATGCATTACAATGCAAATTTTGTAAACCTATACGCCGGCGTGTAGGAGGCATTACTTTTCACGGGGGGATATCCCTTTAAAATGAGAAATAATAGGTTGTTATCCGGAAGTTAAATTTTGGAACAGTTTTTAAGTTTTGTGCTGC
>CASUON010000333.1 GCA_949457475.1 uncultured Lachnospiraceae bacterium | reverse complement strand
TGTATGGCTGGTATTCCGCGGCCGCTACCCGGACGGGATTAAAATATTGGAAGCGTACGCCGGGCTGGGCGCGGTGCTGGGACACAATTACCCGGTGCATCTAAAATTCAAAGGCGGCAAGGGGATTGCCACGACGGCAGGCATGATGCTGGCGTTCTGCCCATGGGCGGTGCCGGTATGCATGGTGCTATTTGGGCTAAGCGTGTTTGTCAAGCGATACGTATCGGTAGGGTCGCTGCTCGTCTGCCTGGCGTTTTTTATACAGACGGTCATATTCGGGCAGATGGGAATTCTCGGCGCGCCTAAGCAGGCGCTGGCTGAGGTCTACGTTGTAGTTGGCATTGTGTGCGTGCTTGGCGTCATCCGCCACCATTCGAATATTAAGCGTCTGTTGGAAGGGACGGAAAATAAAGTGTAGGGGATCAATCCGCATGGAAAATAGGACGGTAAAGATGCGCAATAACAAGTTGATGGGCTGTAATAAAAACGGCGGCCCGCAGGTTGAGGAACCGCAGGTGGAAGAAAAGGAGCCAAAAGTCGGGAACGCAAACGGACAGCCGATTGAGGAACCGCAGCTGGAAGAAGGTAGGGCGGCCTGGATTCATAATTATGAACAGGCGCGCCGGTTTATCCGGGAGGCGCCAGGATGTGGGGACAGCTATTCGCTTACGAATATCCAAAACCTAATGGCGCGCCTTGGAAACGTGCAGGAGCGGCTTTCGGCCATACATGTTGCGGGGACGAACGGCAAAGGTTCTGTCTGCGCGTGCATTTGCCAGATTTTGCAGGAGGCAGGCTACCGGACAGGGCTATATAGTTCCCCGGCAGTGTTTGACGAAGCGGAAACCATTCGAATCAATGGCGTACCGATTTCCAGCCAGGGGTTTGTCCAGGCCGCCGCTATGGTGCAAAGGGCGTGTGCGAAGATGCAGCGGGATGGCATGGCGCACCCGTCTGCATTTGAAATAGAAACAGCGGTTGCTTTTTGCTGCTTTTATATGGAAAAATGCGATTATGTGGTGTTGGAAACCGGGATGGGCGGGGCAAAGGACGCTACCAATATTATCCGGCATCCGGTGTGCAGCGTGCTGACGTCGATCAGTAAGGATCATATGGCGTTTCTTGGGGAGACGCTGGAGGAAATCGCGGCGGAGAAAGCGGGGATTATAAAGCCGGGCTGCCCGTGCGTGACGGCTCAACAGCAGCCGGAAGTCATGGACGTATTGCAGCGCGCGGCTAACAAGGCAGGCAGCAGGCTGGTTGTCGCTATAGATGGGCTGCTTGCAAGCTATGAGTACGACAGCCGGGAAAGCCGCCTGTCGCTATCAGATAGCAGTGCCCAGGCATTGCCAGTTGGCAATCGCGGTAGCGTCCAGCCATTGCCGGTTGATAATCGTGGAAG
Organism: uncultured Lachnospiraceae bacterium; assembly: GCA_949457475.1. GTDB lineage: Bacteria > Bacillota > Clostridia > Lachnospirales > Lachnospiraceae > Eubacterium_J. The sequence goes on along the minus strand of CASUON010000333.1, from coordinate 2,102 downwards.
TAGCGCCAGGCCGTTGCTGCGTGGCAAATGCGATAGTGCCGGGCCGTTGCCGGTTGGCGATCGTGGAAGTAGCGCTGGGCCATTGCCGGCTGGCGATCGTAGAAGTAGCGCCGGGCCGTTGCCGGCTGGCGATCGTGGAAGTAGCGCCGGGCCGTTGCCGGCTGGCGATCGTGGAAGTAGCGCCGGGCCGGCAACGGCCGGCAGCCGGCAGATTCACTGTGCGCTGACTGGCGCCTGGCAGCGGCAGAATATCGCGTGCGCGCTGGCAGCTGTCCGCATATTGCAAGAATGCGGAGTATCGGTTCCTGTATGGGCTGTGGAGCAGGGGCTGGCAAAAGTCCGCCTGCCCGGGCGTTTGGAACGGATACATGAAAAGCCGGATATTTATATAGACGGCGCCCATAACGAAGGCGCCGCCCTAGCGTTAAAAGAAACGGTGCAAAATTGTTTTACAAATACAAAGATTGTTTATATAATAGGGGTACTTGCTGATAAAGAATATGAAGCTGTGTTGCGGCTGCTCCTGCCATTTGCCGCGCAAGTGTTTACAGTTACGCCGGAGAACGAAAGGGCGCTGCCTGGGCGGGCGCTTGCAGCGGCGGCGTCTAAATACAAGGCGCAGGTGTCTTATGCGCCGTCTGTTGCGCAGGCGGCAAGGCTTGCGGCGGATGCGGCGGGGGAGCAGGGCGTAGTACTGGCGTTTGGGTCATTTTCGTATTTGGGAAAATTGAAGCGGGCGGTGGAGGATTTCCTGTAATGCCCACCACTCCAGCGGCTGGAAATGTTCCAAAAGATAGGATAATCATGGAGGGGTGTTATGATCGATGAAGAGAAGATAAAAGAAGGCGTGCGTCTGCTGCTGGAAGGGATCAGGGAAGATCCGGACAGAGAAGGCTTGAAGGAAACGCCGGAGCGCATTGCAAGGATGTACCAGGAGATTTTTGCAGGGATGCGGCAGGATGCGGCAAAACCTCTGGCGAAGGTCTTCCATACAGAAAACGCGGATATGGTATTGGAAAAGGACATTACGTTTTATTCTACCTGCGAACACCACCTGCTGCCGTTTTATGGAAAGGCCCATATCGCATATATCCCAAACGGCAGGGTCGTAGGCCTAAGCAAGCTGGCGCGCACCGTAGACATCTACGCGCGCAGGCTGCAGCTGCAAGAGCGGATGGCGGCGCAGATCGCGGACGCGGTGATGGAATATTTGCAGCCCAAAGGGGTTATGGTTATGCTAGAAGCTGAGCATATGTGCATGACAATGCGCGGCATTCAAAAGCCTGGCAGCCGGACGACGGTATATGCGGCTAGGGGGCTGTTCCAGGGCGACTACTCGTTGCAGGGGCATTTTTTTCAGATGGTAAAATGAGGGTGGCAATAAGAGAAGGGTAGGGTGGTTTAGATCGAATGATAAAAATAGGCATGCGTGAGTTTGACAGCAAAAACAAAACATATGTAATGGGGATTTTGAACGTAACGCCCGATTCGTTTTCAGACGGCGGGAAATGGAGCCGGATGGACGCGGCGTTAAAGCGGGCGGAGCAGATGGTTGATGAAGGCGCGGCATTGTTGGATATTGGCGGCGAATCGACCAGGCCGGGGTATACCGAAGTGCCGGAGGAAGAAGAGATGCAGCGGGTGCTGCCGGTTATTGAACAGGTCCGCAAAAATTTTGACATTCCCATTTCCGTCGATACATATAAAAGCAGCGTGGCAAAAGCGGCCGTCCAGGCAGGGGCAGACCTTGTAAACGATATCTGGGGGCTGCGGCATGACCCTGAAATGGCAGGCGTTATTGCGCAGGCGAACGTAGCCTGCTGCTTGATGCACAACCGCAAGGATATGCAGTATCAAAATTTCATGCAGGATTTGAAAGCGGATTTGCGTGAATCTGTTTGCATTGCAAAAAAGGTGGGGATTGCGGATGAGAAAATAATTCTGGATCCCGGCGTCGGGTTTGCAAAAACGCATGCCCATAACTTGGAGGCGATCCGCTGCCTGGAGCAGCTGCAAGAACTGGGCTACCCGACGCTGCTTGGTGCGTCCCGCAAGTCGGTGGTCGGGCTGGCGCTTGGGCTGCCGGTAGGGGAGCGGCTGGA
>CASUON010000332.1 GCA_949457475.1 uncultured Lachnospiraceae bacterium | reverse complement strand
TCGCTCAAGACCCCTGGATATGCCAAAAGCGCCTTTTGCAGTTCCTGGTAAATGGCCCCCTTGCCAACCCATCCGTCTACAAACAACAACTGCTTGGGCAGATACCTTTCCAGCAGGTATGCCATCGCGTTTCGGTCAATCCCTTTTCCGCGGATAATGGAGATCGCGTAATGCGGTATTTCAATTTGGTATTTGTACTGGAAGTAACGTTTTAATAAAATCCCCGCCGGGATGCCTGCGCGCGCAAGGGAAACAAGCACGTGATCTTTGCCTTTTTCCTTTATAATCTTATCCGCCAACCGTCCAACGGCACATGCCACTGGCATGGAATAGTGTTCCAGCGCCTGCTCATAAGCCAGCAGATATTGTTGGGTTGGCACATATTCGATCGGCAGCATTTCACAATAGTGCCGCCCTGCCTGGATCAATCGTTCCCGCTCTTTTGTCGGCTGCGGTTTTACAATGCCCGTAATATCTTTTAATAGCAATACGACGTCGTCTTCTGAATAAGAACTCCTCATTTTTTTACCCACCTGATGAAAAAAAGATTCCGGCTGCGGCCTTCCAGCGCATGGAACAAGGAATTGCGCCCCGCCGTCTGCGCATTGTCCGCATCGGTAATTACCAATATTGTATCATAGTACGCGATATCATAAACATATGTCACCCGCCCTTCTTCATACATGCTCCTTAATTCATAGCGCTCATGCAGCGGGGCATTCGGCGACGCACTTACACAGATCGGGCTCCTTGTCGTCGCGTGGAAACGCACCTTTGCACCCAAACACTCTATTTGCGCCGCAACATATAATGCCGGATACATAAATTCTTCCGTACCCAAGACAAGCACGTTTCCTTCCAGCCACCTGCCCAGCTTCATGCGAACCTCTTCCCAAAGGCTGTGGCAGGAGCGTTCATATACTTTCGCATCGGTTAACGTCCTAGCGTCCACCGCGCCTGCAATGCTGACCCCGGCAGCTGTCCTACATGCTGCCCGCTTTCCGCTATCCTCCCCGCTTTCTGCCTCCTCTTTTCCGATATTCTCCCAGCCTTCTACCCTCTCTTTTCCGACGTTCTCCCAGTTTTCTATTACTGGCTGACACACCTGGCTGGTATCGCAAGCATGATAAATTCCGTCTTCAGAGCACTGTTGCGCTTGGTACGCGTACCGTTTATGGTCTGTCCGTAGGCAATAGTGCAGCTGGATGCCTTCTGCTTCATAAAAACCGCGCGCTTTTTCATCCATGCCATTTATAATAGAAGCTACCGAAAAGGAAAGTTCTGCCCCATACGCTTCTCTCAACGCGCAGATGCTATTCCAAATCGTATTTCCGGTGGTCACTTCATCTTCCACAAAAACAATTCGGCCTATTCCATGGATCATCTGTCCAATTTCATTTTTAACTATTTTTTGCGTCACCGCATGGCTGTGTGTTTCTGAGAAAAACAGGTATTCCGCGCCCGCAACTATTTCACGCGTCGTCTGGATATATGGCGCGCCCGTGCAGATTGCCGCTGCCGCCCCAATTGCCGTCGCTGTTTCTGCAAACCCGATTATTAAAATCTTTTCATCCGTGTATGCGCTTAAAATAAGGTCTGCAAGCTGCCCAAACAGGCGTAGCGCGGCGTGCGGCCTTACCGGAATGTGCTTTCCTTGCAACGGATTTACAATTAAATAATTGCGTTTGCTGTTGTTTTCCCGTTTTGCGATTTTTACAAGGTCGTTTTCCGTATACAAATTTTTCTGGTTGCCCTGTTTCTGGTCCATATTTTGGGATTCCTACTTTCCTGATTTGTATTGTTCCGTAAATGTATGTATGAATCGATGGTTCTCTGGCTGCTGTTTGGAATTTTGGAAAGGGCCGGACGCCAGTTTCATTTAGCCAGCCTTAACCGGCTTTATCCGCCCATGCGCACATATATAACAAAAAGCTGCTGGATTACTACAACAGCTTTTTATTAATACGTCACCAAAATCATAATTATGTATTATCTTATTATATTTCAAATTTGCTCATCAGCTGTACCATAGTCTCCACCTGGGCTTTTTGCTCTTCGCTGACAGCCGCTGTTTCTTCCGAAGTCGCAGAGTTATTGTCAACAACGGCGGATACTTGGTTGAGGCTCTCATTTACCTGGTGCATATGTTCAAGATCCAAAACCATCATTTCCGCAATCTGGCTCATTTTTTCCGTTGCCTGTTTCGCAGAACCCATTACTTCATCCATATTTGCTGCTGTCTCGTCCGCAATTGAGATTCCACTGTTAACGGCCTGTATTGTCGTCTCGATCAGCCGGGTCGTCCTGCCAACTGCATTCGCCGATTCTTCCGCCAGCTTCTTTACCTGCTCCGCAACGACAGCAAAGCCTTTTCCGGCTTCGCCGGCCCTTGCCGCTTCAATTGCTGCGTTTAACGACAACAGGTTCGTCTGCGAAGCGATATCTTCAATTGCGCCGATAATCGTACCGATTTGTTCGGAACATTTACTAATTTCCCCAATAGCGGTCTTCAACTCCGTCATTTTTTCATTGCCAACGGCTAATGTGCTTGCCGCTTGATTTGCAATTTCTACGGATTCTTTTGCGACCTGCGAATTCTTTTCCATGCTGATCGTCATTTCTTCAAAGACTGAAACAAGCCCGGCTACTTGCCCCGCCTGGTCGGTACTGCCTTCTGCCAAATCTTCCGCCGCGTACGCAAGCTGCTCGGAGCCACTGTCTATCTGCCCGGATACTTCCCGTAGCGTCAGCAGCGTATCCCGCATTTTCTCTCCAATTTTAATGAAAGAATCCTTGATTTCAATAAATTCACCTACGTATTCCTGCGATATTTTGAAATTATAATTTCCCTCGCCCATCTGTTCCAGGACTTCCGAAATTTCCTGAACCATGGAAAGCAGGTTTTTTTTCATAAACTGGATCGCGGTTACAAGTCGTCCGACTTCACTGTCGTCTTCCTGCAATTCCAGCTTCACGCCAAAGTCTCCGCCCGCGAGCGCGATCATCTGCTCGGACACTTCCTGGATCGGACGCAGCAGCTGCTCATGGGCAAACCTAAGTATGATTAAAATCTGCCATACAATGTACAAGATAGAAACTAATAAAACAGCCTCCAACACAACCTGCATCACCTTTAACGCAGTCTGGCGCGTATTCATACGTTCTAGCACTTTTGAAATCGTTGTCTCTGTATACTCATTGATCTCGTCAACCGCTTTCCCATATTCCGTATTGAATACACACTCCCGCGCAGCTTCCAAATCCCCGTTCTGTACACGCGCCATTGCCCGCTCTTCTGATGGAACAAGCGCCTCTGATAATTCGGAAATATGCATCAGATTGCTCATTTCTTCTTCTGTCAGTCCGCACTCTTTCAATATTTCCACTGATTTTTCCCGGTTCTTGTCTTCTTCAAGCTCATACATGTAAGCATCGTAATACTTCTGTTCACCTGTCACTGCATAGGATTGTACGGAATAGGTAAGTGTCTTCGACGCCACCCGGTATCGGTCCAATGCCATCGTCGCATTTAGCTGTGCCTTCTGTGTCCGCGCAAGCACATAATTAAACAAACCAAACCCTATG
>CASUON010000331.1 GCA_949457475.1 uncultured Lachnospiraceae bacterium | reverse complement strand
AAATCAGCAAAGAAATCAGCAAAGAAATCAGCAAAGAAATCAGCAAAGAAATCAGCAAAGAAATCAGCAAAGAAATCAGAAAAAGATCAGCAATAAAATTTGCGAAGAAAAAGGAGAATACTATGAAGAAAAAAATAAGTTTGAAACATTCGAGTAAGAAAAAAAGGACGGGGGCGCTTCTGCTAGCGGCCGTATGCGCGCTTTCCACCCTCGCGGGCTGCGGGGCGATGCCGTCTACAAACGGCCAGGAAAATAAAACGGACAACGCGGATACGGCAAGCGGCAAAAAGAACGACGCTGCACCGTCCGGTTCCGGGGACGAACAAATTACGTTGCGCGTCGTTGACTGGAGCGACGGTTCCGCATCGCAACGGGAAAAATTTCACGAGAAGTTTATGAAAGAGAATCCGAATATTAACATTGAATATACGATGCTTACCGTCGACCAGTTTAAAAACACGATTGTAACAATGATTAAATCCGGCGAAGGCCCCGACCTGTTCCCGATTCCAGTCGGATTGACTTTAAACACCGCCGTCGAAGAAGAGTGGTATCAGCCAATGAATGATTTCGTCACCGACGACTTCGCAAAACAGTTCGATCCGCTGTCTTTTGAAGAAGGCGTAACGCATATTGGGGAAGACTGGTATACGATTACAGAAGTTATGCCTACAATACAGTGCCTGTTCTTTTATAATAAAGACGTCCTGGCAGCCGCAGGTGTAGACGAGATACCGACAACCTACTCGGAATTTCGGGAAGCGTGCAAAAAAGTTACGGAAAACGGCAACGGCAGCACCTACGGCCTCGTAGACGGTGGAAAACAGACAAACCGCATGGACGTCCTGGCCCGTTCCCTCGCAGCGGCCGCTGGCGGTAAAATCGCCGCAACGACCAAAGTGCTGACTGACCAAGGAACCGCGCCGTATGATACAAAGGAAATGAAACAGGCGATGGAACTTATCAAAGGGCTTGTAGACGACGGAAGCATTCATCCGGATACGATTAATATCAGCGCGCCGGAGGCAAGGGAACTGTTTGCCCATGGACAGGCTGCTTTTCTATGCCAGGGCATGTGGTGTATCTCACAATGGGATACGGACTATCCAGATATGAATTATGGCGTTATGGCCGTTCCCGTACCTGACGGCTCCGCGGAAACTTACGTACAGGCAGGCGAATTATCTCCATGGATGGGTATCTACAAACAGTCCAAACACCCAAAAGAAGCGGCGGAGTACTTGATGGCGCTCTACAGCGAATCCTATGGTTATCAGTCGGATTGTGTATCAAGTGGCACATTTGTATCTGTAATTCCTTCGATCAATGAAAAATATATGACCAATGAAATTATGAAGGATTATTATACGATTGCAGAAGAAACTTCTAAAATCGTTCCTACGATTATCAAAAGGGATAGCAAAGCCAATGATTTGTATGCTGAGATCAAAGACGTGCAGCCAAGCCTTGGCGCGATCGTACAGGGTATTATTTCCAAAAGCATCCCAGACTATGATTCCGCGTTAAAGGCATTGGCGGACGCGTCTACCGCCGAATGGAAACGGGCATGCGAAGCGGTAGGCATGGACTACGCAAAACTGGAATTTCCAAACTGGGATACGACAAAAGACTATACAGACGAAGATTATGAAAAACTAGAATAAAAATCAAAGTCATCCCCGTGGTCTGCCGGAAAGCATTTTTCAAACACGCTCCAGCAGAAAGAAAAGCGGATCGTTTTATGACTGCATCCTCTACAAGCTGCATATACTGTATAAAATAAAAGGCAGTATATTTATAGAAGAAAGGACGTCTATGCATTTGTCACAAGAAGAATTACAAAAGATGGAGCAGATGGATTTTGAGGATGTCAATCCGGATGAATTAACAGATATCAGCGGGATTGAAATCGACCGGACAAAATCCGTTTCCGACAGGGTAGCGGATTACATAAAGGAAGTTGGAAACCCATTTTTAGTAAAAGTAGGGGACTATATTGTAAAGATCAGCTATTCAGACTGCACCGAGACATTAAACGACAGGATGATGCAGTATATCCGGAAAATTACGGAAATAAATTAGTCGGTAAAGGAATCTAAAACGGCGAAATATTCGTAAATACCCTCAACCGGCGTCCATGGAAAAAGCAACGGAAAAAACAAAAACCTTGACATCAGGTGTCAGGAAATGTGTGTTATATTCATCATATAGCAAATGCAGCTATGAAGAAATGAAAAAACCAATGGAAAAATGGAGGTAAAAAAATGAACGAGATGAATCAAACACTATGCCAGTGCTGTGGGATGCCGATGGGGGATACCGATGAATTATACGGGACAAATGCCGATGGCAGCAAAAACGGGGAATACTGCAAATATTGCTATGAAAAGGGCAATTTTACATTTAAAGGCACGATGGAAGAAATGGTTGAATTTTGCGTCCCTCATATGGTTGCCGCGAACCCGGATATGAACCAGGAAGAAGCAAGGAACATAATGCGCGGCCTTCTCCCAGCATTAAAATTCTGGAAAAACCAGTGATTTGAAGCCTGTTGTTTCTTGTAAAAGGTTAGCCTCGATGGAGGTTTTACAAGGCGCCGGGCAGAGCAAATGGATCAGGCGGCAGAATTAAGCGACGGGGCGGTAAAAAGCGACAAAAGGAAACATTAAGAAAAGGCAACAGAATTAAATAACGGAACAGGGTATTTTTTTAGGGCGCGCCTGAGAATCATAGGGATGATTTTCAGGCGCGCCCTAAAAAAATGCCTTGGACTATCCATTTGGAGAGTGGACGAAACGGGTATAATAGCGTAATATAAAAATATGTGATTCCAGCGCGCAACATAGGAAAAAGGAAGGGGGGACTGTTTTAGGACGCAGGGGATACGTCGTCCCGGCGCGGTTACTGCGCGTTTGCGAAACGGTTGCTTGGTGGAATGTATAGCCAAAAATGACGGCGCGTAATTTGGGGATTTTATAGAAAGCGCATAGGAATAAAAGGAGACGAAGATTTTAATATTTTACAAAGGAGCTGTCGGCGCTTATTCCGAGTAAGCCCCGTTTATGCGCAAAATAGGAGGGAATATGAAAAACTGGATGGTGAAAAAAGCAGTTTCCATCCTGCTGGTATTGTCCATTACAATAGCAATGGGGATGAACGGTACGCCGGCTTATGCGGCAGGCTCCGCCGGGGCAGAAAGCGGCGCGACAGAGTATGCGGCGGGCGGTATGTTTACTGTAACGATGGATGGGAAAACGACTACCTATAACCGTACCGAGGATATTGTGGACGTATGGGAAATGGTGCAGGGGAAGACTGCTGAGATTCATTTATTGCAGGAATTAAATATCTATGGGATGGAGTTTCATGGAGAAGGCAATGGTGGGAATGATTATGGTAATGTAATGATTATGGAATCAGGGAACATTACGCTTACAATGGAAACAGGTGTTGAATTGTACAACGAGGGTGGTAATCCGGTTCTTGATATAAGAGGCGGTACTTTTATACTGGAAAGCGGTGGAATTTGTTCCAAAGCTAAGACCGTGCCAGGATCAACAACACAAGGGTACGCACTAATTGTACAGGGCGGTAGTGTATATATCAAAGGAAACTCGAATATTAGCGGCTATAGC
>CASUON010000330.1 GCA_949457475.1 uncultured Lachnospiraceae bacterium | reverse complement strand
TTGCATCCCGGAGCGGAACATCCGGATGGGCCTGCTGCCTGGTTCCGGCGTCCGGGGTACAAAATACATGCACGGTTTGTCGGATAACAACCTAATTATTTTTTGTTTTTAATGGATATCCCCACCCCTTGAAAAGTAACATACCGTTGAAAAAGTCATATTTCTGTATGAAATAGCTATTGCAGAATTGCCCTGTGTCTTTTATAATCTATTATGAAAAAGGAGTGTACAGTAGTAAATTCAACACAGAAAGAACGGGTAAGCAGGATGGATATCAAAGAGCTATGCAACGCCGGCGGCGATATTCTGGATATTGTGGCGGATGCGGTCAACCGGAACGACTACAGCGGCCTAAGCAGCAATATCAGCAATACGGTCAACCGCGTCGTCAAGCAGGTGCGCGAAGACGCCCAAAAAGGGACTTACGGCAGCCCGACACACCAATACGGCAGTACTACTTATACGAAGCGGGGGCAGGCGCAATACCGTAGCGTATACGAGAAGGAAACCGGCGCATACGCCGGAATATACAAAAAGAAAGAGGCGGGCGTTGCGGCGCAGGCACGTACGCAGGATAAGGCGCAACGCAATTACAGTAAAAACGCCGCCCTTCCGGCGACGGTTAACAGAAAACCGGCAGGACGTATCAGCGGCCCATTCCAGCTCGCATGGGGGATTTTGGCGACCAGCGGTTTTGGAATTACGGCTGTTGTTATGACGATTATGATGGCTGTTTCCGGCGGTACGGCATTTGTGGTGCTCTCGGCGGTATTTGGACTGCTGACTGTGCTTGGAATTACGGATATCGTAAGGGGCAGCCGCAAAATCGGCCTGGTCAACCGTTTTTACCGTTATGCGAGGCTGATTGGGAACAAGAGTTATATTGAAATTGCGGATTTAGCGTCGCAGACCGCGCAAAGAAAGGAAGACGTGCTGCGTGACCTCAAAAAAATGATGAAAAAGCATATGTTTTTGCAGGGGCGTTTGGACAGCCGCCAGACGACCTTTATGCTTACGCAAGAAGCATATCAGCAGTACCTGGAGGCGGAACAGCAGCGGGTAAGCCGCGAAGCCGGAGAACAGCAGATGCGTCGGCGGCAGGAGGCGCAAGTGCAAAGTTCGGACAGTGCGCAGGCGCAGCGGATTTTAAAAGACGGGAATGCGTATATCCGCAAAGTACAAGAATGCAATGAAAAAATCCGAAATGAACAGATGTCCGGCAAACTATACCGTCTGGAGGCAATTATGCGCCGCATTTTCGAGCATGTACAACAGCATCCGGATAGCGCGGAGGATTTGCATAAATTTATGGATTACTACCTACCTACGACGACGAAGCTGCTAGATGCCTATCTGGATATGGACAGGCAGGAGATTGCCGGAGGCAATATCGCGGCCACCAAGCGCGAAATCGAGGATACGCTTGATATTATTAATGAAGCATTTGAAAATTTGCTGGACAGCCTGTTTGAAGATACGGCGTGGGACATCTCTTCGGATATCTCGGTGATGAAGACGATGATGGCGCAGGAAGGGCTGACTGGGGGAAAAGATTTTAAACTAAAAAATAAAATGCAACAGGAATAACAGGAGGATAAACCATTGGCAGACCAATTTGAAGAATTTGCGGCGGAGGCAAGAAGCAGGAAGGCGGCGCCGACGCTCGTATTTGAACAAGCCCCGCAGGCGCCGGATGTGCCAAAGCCGAGCTTGGAAAAACCAAAGCCGGAGATACCGGACGATTCCATGCTTTCAGAGGAAGAAAAACAGCAGGTAGACGCTTTTGTCGACCAGATCGACTTGCATAATTCCGGGGCTATTTTGCAATATGGCGCCGGCACGCAAAAAAAGATGGCTGATTTTTCAGAAAAAGCGTTAAACAATGTGCGGACGAAAGATTTGGGCGAAGTCGGCGACATGATTGCAGGGCTGGTGACAGAGCTTCGAAGCTTTGACGCAGAAGAAGAGTCGCGGGGGTTCCTTGGATTTTTCAAAAAAGGGGAAAACCGGCTGTCTGCCATGAAAGTAAAATATAACAAAGTCGAAAATAATGTCAATAATATCGTTAAAGTGCTGGAAAACCATCAGATACAGCTGTTAAAAGATATCGACGTCTTAGACCGCATGTATGAGATGAACGTGGCGTATTTCAAAGAACTGTCCATGTATATCCTAGCAGGGAAGAAAAAACTGCAAAAGACGCGCGCCAATGAACTGGCGCGCATGCAGCAGCAGGCGCAGCGCAGCGGACTGCCGGAAGACGCGCAGGCCGCAAGGGACCTGGCGGATTTATGCAACCGTTTTGAAAAGAAGATACACGACTTGGAACTGACCCGTACAGTATCGATACAGACGGCCCCGCAGATTCGCATGGTGCAAAATTCCGATACAATGATGGCGGAAAAAATCCAGTCTACAATTGTCAATACCATCCCGCTGTGGAAAAGCCAGATGGTTATTGCGATCGGCGTCGAGCATTCGGCGCGGGCGGCAAAGGCGCAGCGGGAAGTGACGGATATGACCAATGAGCTGTTAAAGAAAAACGCGGACGCGTTAAAGATGGCAACCGTTGAAAGCGCCAGGGAGGCAGAACGCGGCATTGTGGATATGGAGACTTTGAAGCATACGAACGAATCGCTGATAACGACGCTGGATGAAGTCATGAAAATTCAAAGCGAAGGGAAGGAAAGGCGCCGGGCTGCCGAAGCAGAGCTGGCGGACATCGAAAACCAGCTAAAGAACAAGCTGCTGGAAATCTCGCGTTCTTGAGAGCGCCCAGCTGGTTGTACAGGCATCTGAGCGCTTAGCTGCCTGCATGAAACGTTTGCAGCCCCTTGCTTTATCAGCGGATGGTTGTACAGGCATCTGAGCGCTTAGCAGGCTGTATGAAATGCTTGCAGCCCCTTGCTTTATCAGCGGATGGTTGTACAGGTATCTGAGCGCTTAGCAGGCTGCATGGGTGGCAGATTGTATAGGTAAAATACAGACAGGAGAAACAGGATGAAAAAAGCAGCGTTTTTTGATATAGATGGGACGATCCTGGATGAACACAATTATATTCCCCAGAGTACGGTAGACGGTATACACAGGCTGCAGGCGAAGGGGAATTACGCGTTTTTATGTACTGGGAGGACCCGGGCGTTTGTACGCAGGAAATCGCTTTTGGATATCGGGTTTGACGGCATTGTCAGCGGATGCGGGACGATGGTGGAGTTTCGCGGCGAAGTGCTCTATTATAAGAAGCTGGAGCATGCGCGGGTGAAAAAGACGCTTGGAATTTTCAAAGAGCACCGGGCGGCAACGATTATGGAAGGCCGTTTCTACTTGTATCTGGACCAGGAGGATTTTGGCTCCGATAAGTATGTCGCAAGGCTGCGGCAGGAGCTTGGAAAAGACCTGCTGCCAATTTCTGGGAGCGAGGCGCAATGGGAGGTTAGCAAGTTTTCCTGCGTTACGGCAAATTCTGACCTGGAGCTGCTTGCGCGGGAGCTGGGACAGGAGTACGAATTGCTAGTACATAACAGCGCGGTCGTTGAGGTCGTACCAAAGGGCTGTTCCAAAGGCACCGGGATTTTAAGAGTGTGCGAAGAACTTGGCATTGCGGTAGAAGACACATACGCGTTCGGTGACAGTGTG
>CASUON010000329.1 GCA_949457475.1 uncultured Lachnospiraceae bacterium | reverse complement strand
ATCGGAAAGTGGGGGCGGATGCACCGGGCTTACCTGGAAGAAACAAATCCGCTTCTGCTCAACCACCTGATTTTGACGGGTAAGCTACATACCTATCTTGCCGACCTCAACGAGCAGGCACAAGACCGCTACCGTGTCATCATTAAGCAGATGGCCGTTGCTGAGGGCGTGACCGAGGAATTAAAGCGCCGGTCGCAGTGGGAGTGGGTCAAAGCCATGAACGGTATCATGAGTCGCGCAGAGGAAATCATCAGAAGTGAAATGATTGACGCTTAAAATGCTCAAAGCTCCGGCAAATGCGCTGGTACGGGAGAATGAACACCAAAGGGAGGCTTGCTATACAGGCAGGTCTCCCTTTGACGGCCTATACGTTACAGACGGAAAATTTGCTTCAAAAAGCATTGCGTACCAAAGATGACTGTTGCTCGATTAGTTGCGTATTTCAAAGGGCTATGATATAATGCACTTGGGAGGTGGGATGATATGGCAGGATGTATAGTATTTCATAACACATTTGGCAGTGGAACGATTATCAGCAGGACTGCAAATCTGCTTGTTATTGATTTCAATGGTACTGAGAAAAAATTCGTCTACCCAGATGCTTTTGAGAAATATTTGACAAGTGTTGACCAAGGATTGATGGCACAGGTAAGCCGCGACCTTCAAATAAAGAACAATGCTCATGCAACGGCTGTATTATCTACTGTTCAGCCTGATCCAATCCCGCCAAAACCACAGGCGCGAAAAAAACTTAAAAAGGTGGAACGCTCTAACGTAGCCTTCAAGTGTAACTATTGTGATGGCGGAAAAACATCGATCTGTATAGGCTTTAACGGTGTTTGCTCTGATGCAGTCTTGCGATACAATATTGAGAACGCCCGTCATGTCTGGTGTGCTGACACAGAATCCCCATGCCGTTGTTATCTGGATGGAAAGATTAGCCGTACCGAATTGGAGGATATGATGAGAGGCGGCGGCGGTTTGGACTCCGTTTGCTATGAGAGTCATATGCTGCGTGACTGGATGGCCAGCGCGGGTGTTGTTCAGACTGGAGCCAACCGAGGAAAACCAATGCGTCTTTTGAAAGTACAGCGTAACAGTCTGGCTGTACTAACCTCGCGGGAGCCGAATTATGTTTCTGATGAATCGCGTTTTATTTTCGCTGTTTTCCTTGTAGATGAAAGCTACGAAGGAGATCACCGGGATGCCGGTTATGTAACCACAACATCTGAATGGAAAATCTCTCTCACTCCGCAAGAGGCGCATCAGATATTGTTTTGGAATTATTATCTCAATCAGAATGCACCTGAGAGGATAGTTTTTGGCTCTGGTCTCCATCGCTATCTTTCCGACAACCAAGCCGCGCAGATATTGAGGGATATTGCGGAGGTTAGAACTGAGCCAAAAGACAAGGAATTTGCGCAGAGGTTTTTCGAGCATTTCTGTACGATAAATGGAATCGACATGGCGCAAGTGCCGTCTCCTGTCGGTGCGTTGAAACAAAAGAAGTAATAATAGGAGAGATACATATGGATGCACATAAGGCGTTGATACAAGACATTTTTAACAACGGTACACTGATTGAGGTTCCATTTTTCCAGCGGTCTTATGTATGGAAGGATGACCTTTGGCAGCGCCTGTTAGATGACATGGAATTTATCGTAAAAACAGGCAAACCCCATTTCTTTGGGTCTATCATTTTGAAGGTCGGACGTAAACGCAGGCAGGGTGACTTATTTACAGTATGCAAAACCGTTGTTGACGGGCAGCAGCGGCTGACTACTTTTCTGATTTTTATGAAAGTCCTCTGCTTAAAGACCGGGCAGACAACAATGTTCGATATGCAGTTCAGACTTATGGGACAAACGCTTGCATTGTGCCACGGCAAAAATGACATTGCCGCTTTTGAGAAAGTGATGGCATCCACATCAGCCGAACAGATTGACGATCCGGCTCCCGGCTCCAGAATTATTGAGGCGTTCAATTTCTTTGTCAAGAATCTCGATGAAACGAAATTGGATATTATGACAATCATGACAAATACGCAGTTTGTCAAAATTGATTTGGACGAAGATGAGGATGAACAGCAGATCTTCGATACTATCAATTCCCTGGGCGTGAATCTGACTACATCGGAACTGTTGAAGAACTACTTTTTCAGCCGTGAAACCATTCAAGAGTATGAGGCAAAATGGGTATCTGTATTTGAAAAGGATGATGATGTAAAGGCTTACTGGGACACAGAATTGGAAACAGGCCGTCTCAAGCGGGCAATGATTGATATATTCTTTGATGCCTATTTTCAGCTTTTCATTCAAGATCGGAATTACAATATCACAAATGAAGATAAGCTGATGTATGCAAGAGTGGACCATCTATCGCAGTCATATCAGCACTTTATCAATACCTATTGCGGCGGGAACAAAAATGTAGTCCTTGATGCGATGCGTGATTATGCGCTTTGTTTTATGAATACATTCAAGCTGGATCAGTGCGAGCGAAGTATTCCCTCCAACTTCGGTGTAGAAAGAATCAATGTCGTGATATTCGGCCTAAAGAATACCACTATGATTCCATATATCCTCTTTGTCGCAAAGAATGTTTCTGATGATGCCGAGAAAAACAGAATTTATGGAATCCTTGAAAGCTATATTATGCGGAGAATGATTGTCCATGCGTCCACTAAAAATTACAATAACCTGTTTACATCCCTAATTCTGAATCAAGTTTTGGACGCCGACACGTTGCAGGCAAGGTTGAAGAACGCTGGGGATGCCACGACTTACACGCCTGATGACAATGAATTGTGGAATGGATTTGAAAATTCCAAGTTGGTCAATCTCCAGTCAAAGGGGATCATTTATCTTATTGAAAGCAAGATACGCCCCTCCAATAGTGCGGTTGCCTTATTGGGATTTAACCAGTACAGCCTTGAACACCTCATACCCAAAAAGTGGAGAAATAACTGGCCACCCTGTGCTACAGATGATTTGGAGAGACAGCGGGACTCCATTCTTTTGACGCTTGGAAATCTGGCAATTATTACGCAATCCTTGAATGCTTCCATCAGAGATGCAGCGTGGGATATGAAGAAGGCCGGAAACGGCAACGGGAAACCAGGACTCGCTTTGTGTGCAAGTGGGCTTTGTACCCTTTACGATGTCCTTACAAAAGCAGATTGGGACGAGAACGAGATTTCAGCCCGCGCCAAATGGCTCTTTGAGCAGGCGCGTACGATATGGAGCCTCTGATGCTCGTTCATAGGCAAGTCTGCATATTAGTGTTCGGTTTATGAATGCACGACCAGCCCAAGTAAGGGGTCGTCACCAAAGTAGCAAGCAGTGTCTTTGTTCCCACAAAGACTCAAAACAGCTTTCCGGCGTGACCGCCGGAAAGCTGTTTTTGCTTGTTGGTGGCTCCCGCCCCCAAACCCCTTTTCGCAGAATTCCATTCTGCGGCTGCGCACCGTTCCGGCGCTTTTCCTCCCGTCTCCGGCAGAGATTTTTTGCAAACGGCGAGGTTGGCTTACCAGCATAATCGCATACTGCCTCGTAAATGGAAAGGGCAGTTTTTCAAAAAAGTCCGTCAGGCTTGCAGAGCCGCAGCCAGCGTGAAACGCTGTTCAAAGGGTTTGGGATGCTT
>CASUON010000328.1 GCA_949457475.1 uncultured Lachnospiraceae bacterium | reverse complement strand
ATGCCGATCCCCAGCAGAAAAAGTATGACGCGAAAGAAAAAGGGTCGAATGAGTATGTAGCCCGCAAAGACAAAAAAAAGAAGAAACGAGAGGAGCTGCCTGACGGCAGTGTGAAGGTCAAAATGTCGATGTCAGGCGGTTTTGATATCAAAATCTAGTCATACCCGCGAGCACAATTATTTGCCAGATACCTCGGCGCTCGCGGGTATATACCTCGTAAAATTTGGCAAATAAAACTTCTCGCGGGTATAAACAGGAGATGATCGTAGAGAGGATACGTAAATGACAGCAATTGAAATCATATTATTAATCGTTGGAATGCTTTTTATCCTTGGGAGCTTTTGGGTGACGGAGAAACTGTCTACGGATGAAATTGAACATATTTCAGAATTGAGCAAAGAAGAGATGGGCGTAATGCTGGAACGTGAACTGGAAAGTTCAAAGCAGAGGGTGGCGGAGCTGGTAGAAGATACGATCGACGCCAGCAAAGAGCGTACGGAGCGTTCCTTGGAACAGCAGACAAATGAAAAGATTATGGCGATTAATGAATATTCCGATACTGTGATTGAAAAAATGAATAAGACCCATAACGAGATCATGTTCTTATACAGCATGTTAAATGACAAGCATACGGAGCTGACGAATTTTTCCTCCGGCCTTACACAGCAGCTGCAGGATTTAAAAGCACAAGAAGAAGAGATCACAAACTATTATCTGGAACAGCTAAAACAGCAAAAAACGCAGTATGCAGCGCGGCCTGTAGAACCGGCTGCCCCTTCCATAGCTCAGCCGGCAGAGACGCGGGAAGAAGAGCGCCTACAGTCAGAACCGGCAAAACAGCCGGCTATGGATACGACGGATGCTGCACCGAACAAAGAGCCGGAAACGGAATCCGAAGAAGAGCTAGATATCCGGGAGGAAATCCTGCGGCTGTATGAAGAAGGAAAAGATTCGGTTGCAATTGCGCGAAAGCTTGGGATGGGCGTAGGTGAAGTAAGATTGATTCTTGGACTTTATAAAGGAGATCATTCAGGTGAAGTTTAAATATTATTTACGCGGGGCAGGGATTGGCGTAATTGCAGCTACGGTAGTTTTATCCGCAGCATTCCTGTTCCAGGATGATATATCGGATGCACAGATCATTCAGCGTGCACTTGAGCTTGGTATGGTCATGGAGGAAGAGGCGCCAAAAACGCTTGCGGACATTTCCGCGCAGGGCGCCACAAAAGCGGACTTGGAAAACGGGGCGGACGACGCCAAAGGCACGGATGCGCAGAAGCCGCAAGGAGCGGACAATCAGCCGGATACGGACGATAAAGGCGGCTCAGCGAACGGGAAAGAGCCGGATGATACGCCAGGCGTAGAGGATGGGGATAATCCAGACAACAAGGGCGGCAAGGATGGCAATAGCGGCAATGAAGGCAGCGAATCCAACGGCAATACGGACGGTTCAGGCAATGGAGGGTCCGGCGGCTCCGACAAGGACGACCCGGACGATACAGCTCCGCCGAAAAATAATAATGGCGGCAAGGGCGGCGGTTCTTCTGATAAACCGGATTCCGGCAATACGGTAACGGTAACGATTGTAGGCGGGGACGTCTCAAGGACCGTATCCGCGAAAGTATTTGAAGCCGGACTGGTGGACAGCGCCGATGAATTTAATGGTTTTTTGGGGTCGCATGATTATGACAACCAGCTCCAGCCGGGGACCTATGAGATTGAAAAAGGCTCTTCCTTTGAACAGATCGCAAAAATACTGACGTCAAGGTAGCCAGAAACTGAATATTATGCAGCAAAGATGCCGGGGGAACGATTGTCCGGTGTTTTTGCTGTATTCATTTTTTCCAGAAAAATACTTGCATCACCTAAACGACTGTGCTATAGTATATAAGTCTATAAAAAATCACATATGTGGAGCGTTACAGGTGCCGGCGCCGAAGCCGGTCGTAGCGCATTCGGAAACATATGGAAGAAAATAACCAGATGGAGGAAAGAGATATGAGTGTTATTTCAATGAAGCAGCTGTTGGAAGCCGGTGTACACTTTGGCCACCAGACAAGAAGATGGAACCCGAAAATGGCGCCGTACATCTACACAGAGAGAAATGGGATCTATATTATCGACCTACAAAAATCCGTTGGCAAAGTAGATGAAGCCTATAACGCAGTAGCCGATATTGTTGCAAACGGCGGTACGATCCTGTTTGTAGGCACGAAAAAACAGGCGCAGGACGCTATTAAAACAGAGGCAGAGCGTTGCGGTATGTACTATGTAAACGAAAGATGGCTCGGCGGCATGCTGACGAACTTCAAGACCATCCGCAGCCGTATTGTGAAACTGAAAAACATTGAAAAAATGGAAGAAGACGGAACATTTGACGTATTGCCGAAGAAAGAAGTGCTTGCGTTAAAGAAACTTCAGGAAAAACTGGAACGCAACCTTGGCGGCATTAAGGAAATGGACCGGATCCCGGATGCGATTTTTATTGTTGATCCGAAAAAGGAACGCATATGCGTACAGGAAGCACATACGCTCGGTATTCCGTTGATCGGTATTGCAGATACAAACTGCGACCCAGAAGAGCTGGATTTTGTAATCCCAGGCAATGACGATGCGATCCGCGCTGTAAAACTGATCGTTTCCAAAATGGCAGACGCCGTAATCGAAGCAAAACAGGGTGAAGCAGAAGAAGTAGCGGAAGAAGCTGAGGCGCCGGCAGAAGCATAAAAACAGGATGCCCGTTTAGTTATGCAATATATTTTTTATAATAGAGTATTAATTATTATAAAAGATTACGATGAAAATATATAAAAGTATATAAATGTATAATAGGTTATAAGAAGCCACTTTACAGCATGATAATTTTACAGTCGGATAGAGTGGCAGTTTGAATAAAAACAAAAGCGGTGGTATTTCATTCTGCCCCGCACGAGTTGGAGGAAAATGAAATGGCTATTACAGCAGGAATGGTAAAAGAACTGCGCGAGATGACAGGCGCAGGCATGATGGATTGCAAGAAAGCTTTAACCGAGACAAACGGCAATATGGATGAAGCGGTTGAATTTTTAAGGAAGAACGGACAGGCAAAGGCAGAAAAGAAAGCTTCTAGGATTGCGGCGGAAGGTATTGTTAAAGTTGTAGTAGAAGACAGTAAGAAAGCTGCGATTGTAGAAGTAAACTCAGAAACAGATTTTGTTGCCAAAAATGAAAAATTCCAGGCTTATGTGGAGAAGGTGGCAAAACAGGCGCTCGTTTCCAACGCGGCAGATATGGATGCTTTTATGGAAGAGCCATGGATCGAAGATGCTAGCAAGTCCGTAAAAGATTCCTTAGTAGAGCAGGTAGCTGTCATCGGGGAGAATTTAAAGATCCGCAGATTTGAGAAAGTAGAAGCGCAAAACGGCTGCGTGGTAGACTATATCCATGGCGGCGGAAGGATTGGCGTCGTAGTGGTAGCAGAGTCTTCTGTTGTTAACGACACCGTAAAAGAAGCGGCACGCAACCTTTGTATGCAGATTGCCGCGTTAAATCCAAAGTATATCAGCAGGGATCAAATCAGCGCGGAATACATTGCGCATGAAAAAGAAATCCTGCGCGCGCAGATTATGAACGACCCGAAGGAATCCCAGAAGCCGGAGAAAGTAATCAACGGCATGATCGAAGGGCGTGTCAATAAGGAATTAAAAGA
>CASUON010000327.1 GCA_949457475.1 uncultured Lachnospiraceae bacterium | reverse complement strand
CCGGGACTATCCATGCGATCAAAGGCGGCTGCCTGATTCTGGAAACGCAGCAAAGCAGCGATATTACTTACCGTTTGTACGACTACGATAGGCGCAGCAATGGGGTCGCGCGTAAGCTGCATATCCAGCAGGCGCTAGACGTAATTACCGTACCGGAAAAGGAAATCGGGCAATGCAAATGGCATGCGGACGGCATGCCAAAAAATAAGAAGAACCTGTTGTACCGCTGCCCGTATTATCAAATTTTCCAATTAGATATTGCAGGGCGTTTCGGCATCGATCCGTCGGCGCCGTATCTATTGATGTCCGTGGTCGAAGGGGAAGGGATGCTTGACCAATACCCGGTGCGAAAAGGCGACCATTTGATAATACCGAACGGATACGGAGAGGCTGTAGTTACGGGGGATATAAAGTTTATCGCATCGGCGCCGGGGGAGAATTACGGGGAATAAAAGAGGATGCCGTGCGTTTGCACTGGAAGGTGGGTGCGAGAAAAATAAGAGTAAAAAGTAGCGTCAGGTCGGGAGTGTGATATAAATCCTCCAATGGCTTTCGGCGCGAGAAAAATAAGCGTAAAAAGTAGCGTCAGGGATAAGAGATAGAAAGCGCATGGATTGCGGCAGCAACGAGCGTGGGAAGGAGAAGGATATGGACGGATGTTTTTGGTATGAAAATAAATTTTTTGACATTGCGGGCAAAATTGTGGACTGTTTTTACGCAAGCGTTTTGTGGCTTGTGTTCAGCCTGCCGATCGTCACGTTTGGCGCTTCGTCCACGGCGTTTTATTATACCATCCATAAATCTGTCCGCGGCGGGCGCGGATATATCTGGCGAAGTTTTTGGGGTGCGTTTCGCGCCAACTGGAAACAGATGACAAAAATATGGCTGGTAATGGCGGCGGTGTTTGCGTTCTTGTTTACCGATTACCGGATTATGTCCCAGGCGGTAAAGCAGGGGCGGCCGTTTGGGGGCTTTTGTTTTGCGTTTCTGATCCTGATGCTGTTTGCCGCCGTCTGGTGCATTTATATCTTCGCCTATGCGGCGCGGTTTGAAGGCGGCTGGAAAGCTACGATGAAAAACGCGGCGATTCTGGCGCTGCTGCATCTGCCTTGGTCGATCCTGGCACTTGGGCTGCTGCTTGCAAGCATGCTGGTGGTGTACCTTCTGCCCCCGTCGGTTTTGGTCGTCCCGGCAGCCGTTGGATGTATTTATGACCTGTTTTTGGAAAAGATATTCCGTAAATATATGTCGCAGGAAGATTTGGAGCGGGAGCGGCAATTATAAGGCAAACGAAAAAGCTGTGGGGGATAGAAGCGTCTATTTTCCACAGCTTTTACTATGGGGAAACTCTTTTTGCCGCTAAGTCTTTATCATTTGTAGCAATTGAAGCAAATTTATACTTTCTAAACTGGAGATTTGCTATTTAGAGTGAATCTGATTGCTTGCCAAGCGGTACAAGTTTTTTAGCGCTTGAATCTTTTGCGTACATTGCGATACAGATAATCGCTAAAATAGTTTCTACAACCGGCTGTGCGGCAATGACACCGTTTAGTTGCCATAAACCATTAAGAATTATTACTGCCGGGATAAATAATATGATATTCCTCATAACTGTAACGAGCAGAGATTTTACAGCTGCACCCAATGCTTGAAAATAACTAGTTACCATATTGATAATACCAAGCATTGGCGCTGACAGGCTTAAAATGCTGACAAAATATCCTGCCTGATGTACCAGTGATTCATCATGGAGAAATACGCCTGCCAAGTTTGTACCTAATAAGCAAAATGCAGCTAAAAAAATACGCCCAAAAGGATTCCATAAATTGTTGATGTTTTCATTGCCTGTGACATTTTCTCTTTATTGCCTGCGCCATAATAATATCCTATGAGCGGGGCAACACCCTGCGAAAGGCCAACCGACAGCATAATCGGAACCATATCAACCTTATAGGCAATCCCGTATGAAGCAACTGCGTCGGAGCTGTAGATTCCAATAAAATTGTTAAGAACGATATTGGAAACGCTAAGTAAAACGGTAATAAGCGCACCGGGTATTCCGATACTAACCACGCTGCCTACCATTTTTTTGTGCGGCGCAAACTGTTTTATGGAAAGCGTTACCAACGGATTTCCTTTTCCCTCTGCCCTAACCATACAGACCAGATAATAAATCGTGGAACAAAAGAAACCAAAGGATGTGGCAAGGGCAGCACCAGCCGTCCCCCAGTCCAATAATACGATAAAAACAAAATCAAAAACGACGTTGATTGAATTTCCAAATGTCAGCCCGATGGTGCTTTCTTTGATAAAGCCAATTGAACGAAACAGATGGACTAACCCGTTGGAAAGGATGATAAAGGGCGCTCCAAGAAAAATGTATTTCAGATAATCATTGGTATAAACCATATTTTCTGCGTCTGCTCCCGATAGTTCTGCAATCGGTTCCATAAAGAGAATGCCTGCAAGTAGAATAATAATCCCGGACAGTGCCATTGCGTACAGACAAAAATTGAGCGTGCTTTTGACCTCCTTATTTTTAGCCTCCCCTAGCAGTCGGGCAATCACACTATTGCCGCCCATGCCAAAAATAGAAGCAATCGACATAATAATCAAAAGAATTGGCGTACATAGCGTAACTGCGGCAATCATTGCAGGCTCTTTTGTCAGGGAAACAAAAAAAGTATCTGCAATGTTATAAATCAAAGTCGTAAGCTGCCCCAACATGGCGGGCAGTCCCATACGCAAAACCGCTTTTGAAATGTTTTTTTCTTCAAATACTGTTGTCATTTAACAGAACCTCCCTAATATGCTCTTTGTATTTGTTATCAGTATACGGTATAATGAGTAGAAAAACCCGGACATCTGTCCTGTTTGGAGAGTAAATATATGAAAAAATTTTATGATAAAGCCCGCATTGAAACCTATTTGAAGCAGACAAAATATGAATCCATAATGAGTGGCTTGCTAGAATATTTATTTGTTGCAGAATATAAAAAAAGTGAATTTGTTACTATGCCATTACAACAAATTCACTTTTTTCAAATTATCATTCAAGGCACTGTTAATATTTATTTTATTAGAGACGATGGGTCGGTGTATTCTCTTGCAAATGGCAGGAAGAATGATTTGCTCGGTGAAATGGAAATTTTCCCACACCAGCCAGGCAATGTATATGCTGAAGCAAATGATGATGTAATCTGCCTTGCCCTGCCTATTGAAGCAAGCAAAAGTGCGCTACTGGAAAACTGCCGGTTTTTGCAACTGGTATGTGAATCTTTAACACAAAAAATGGAATCTATCACAACGCTTGACGCTGCTCCGGCAAGTTTAAGGCAGCGTGTTCTGGTTTACATGAAGTACAAATGCAAGGGCGAACTGAAAGGTTTACAGCAGGCTGCATTTCATTTGAATTGCAGTGCCCGCCAACTACAGCGCATTCTTAATCGGCATGAAGCTGACGGGATTGTAGTCAAAACAGGAAAAGGATCTTACAAACTTGCAAATCCCTCATTGTGCAAAGCAGGCAGTTCTTACGTTTAGCTTTAAATCTAAAGGCGCGTGTCCAGCTTGTAAAGGAAAAGGTGAGATTACATACGATATGGCTTTTGCCGAGCCGGTAGTCATTTTGTGTGAGGAATGCTAGTACTCCATCCGGACAGAAATCAGAGTAAGGAACTGCCTGCTCCGCACCAC
>CASUON010000326.1 GCA_949457475.1 uncultured Lachnospiraceae bacterium | reverse complement strand
GCCGCGCAGTACGCCAGTCTATGCGCTACGTGCATTGGCGCAAAGCCCTTATGATCTACAAATAGCCGCGCAGCACGCCGGTACATGCAGCGTGCCGTCGTTCCAAGACAGTGCGCCGCCTTCTGCACCGTAGCAGTAATAAAACAGCGTTTCCCCGGGTGTTTGCGCAAGCGGGAACGCGCAGGCGTGGCTTTTCGGATTAAGGATGACGGATAGGCATTCCTCGCCTTGGCGTCTTTCATATACAAGCGGGGCGCCGTCCCGCCCGTCGGCGCAAAATACGATGCCGCCGTTGCTTTGCAGCGCCGGATGTCCGTAGCGCAGCGCAGCCAGCGTTTGTACCGTATGGTAAAGCGAATGCGGGTCGCGCTGCTGCGATGCCGCCGTAGGGCGTTTTGGATCCGGGTCTAGCGGGAGGTACAAGTTCTTTTTTGGCGCGGCGGAAAACCCTGCGTTTAAAGTATTGTCCCACTGCATCGGCGTACGGGAGCCGGTCCGGTCATAGCCGCCTTCTTTGGAAACCAGCCCTTCTAAATAGCGCATCCCAAGCTCATCCCCGTAATAGACGAACGGGCAGCCGGGCATGGTAAGCAGGAATACAAAAGCAAGCTTCATTTCCTCTTCGTCCAGGGTGTAGCGCATCCGCTTCATATCATGGTTCCCGGATGGGATGCAGCAAAGCCCCTTTCCTTTGGTCAAGCCATAGTAATCTTCATATGCCTGTACGAAATCGTGGGCGTCTGCCCGCCCGTCCCTGGAAAAATAAGGGTCTTCGCGGAATAGGTCCATGTAATGGGTCGGGCCGCTGTGCAGCAGGAAATCCATATGAAAACCGGCTTCGAGCGCTTCTTTTGGATTTCCCCATTCTGAAATGAGCACGGCCTGCGGGTATTGCGTATCTAAAAACTGGCGGACGTTCTGCCAAAGCCGTTTCGTCCAGCGGTGCCCCGGGTCTGCCTTTACAAGGCTCGCCGCCATATCGACACGGAACCCGTCGCACCCCATATCCAGCCAGAAGGCCATTACATCCTGCAATAGCAGCCGGCCCTGTTCTGCTTCCGGGGAATCCGCGGCAAACTGCCATGGTTTTGTCACTTCGCCAAAGCCATAGTTTAAGGCAGGCTGCGTACTAAAGCAGTTGACCGCCACGGCGCCGTCACGGTCGCATAGGCCGCGCAGCCAGCCGTAGACGCCGCTGATCTCTCCCGTCTGCTCCATAGTTTTATTTGTCCACACAAAGCGGTTTGTAAATTCGTTTTGTACAGGCTGGCAGGACGCCTTAAACCAGGGCGATTCTAGCGAAGTATGCCCGGCGACTAAATCCAGGATCATATGCATATCCAGCCGGTGCACTTCGTCAAATAATTCTTTTAATTCCGCGTTGGTGCCGTAGCGGGGCGCCGCCTGGTAAAAATCCGTTACGTCATAGCCGGCGTCATAAAATGGGGATACGAAGCAGGGGTTCATCCAGATGGCGTTGCAGCCAAGCTCTTTGATATAGGGCAGCCTGCGCATAATGCCTTTAAAATCCCCAATGCCGTCCCCATTGCTGTCCTGGAAGGACTGCGGGTATATTTCGTAAAAAATTGCATTGTCAAGCCAATTTGCCATAATTTTTTCCTTTCCATGGACATGCGTAAATGGGCATGTTCCATATATGTATTTTAGAAACTTCAGCCGCCGGTCTTCCTGCGGTATTGGATTGGCGTGCACCCTTGGAACTCTTTGAACCTGCGGATGAAGTAGCTAAAGTTGCAGTACCCAACCTGCTGGCCGACTTCCATAATAGAAAGCGCGGTAGTCTGGAGCAGGATGCACGCTTGTTCAATCCGGTAGCGGTTGATATACTGGACAAAACTGATATGCAGGGCGTCTGAAAAATAGCTGGAAAAATACTTCGCGGACATATGCATTATACCAGCCGCCTGTTCTAAGGAAAGCGGTTCCATATAGTGGTCTGCGATATATTGCAGCACCTGTTTTAGCCGTAGCGCGGTGTAGGAATGTTCCTGCGACGGCTTTTCTTTTAATACAAACGCCTGGTGCTGCTTGAACAAGGCGATCATCCGGTAAAGCTCCGCTTTGACTAACAGCTGGAAAGCGACGGGCCGCTCCTTTTCTAGGCGCCGCAGTTCTTCCAGGATGGCTATTAACCCGTGGTAGCAGGGATTGCCTGGCGCGACCAGCTTTGGAAAGCACCATTTTTCCCCCAGCGGCTCTAGCAGCGTAGTCTGGACATAATCTTGTTCTCTGAAATACAATGCGTGCAGGGAAAATACAAAGGAATAAAACGCGTTTTTTCCAGGATGCCCCTGAATCTGGTGGAGCTGGCACGAGTGGAAGAAAAACACGTCGCCTGCCGACCCGGTAAACGCATTTCCATCGATAATAACCGTAAACGAGCCTTTTTCAATCACGAGCACCTCGATTTCCTCATGCCAGTGGCACGGGATGAAAATGGCTGCGTTATCCTGTTGTTTTGCATAATATTGAAAAGGGAACAACAGCGAGCCATGGATTTTTTTCTCTTCCAGATCATTTCGCATAAGCCGCCTCTTTATAATAGGAACATTTTTTCATGAGTATGGGAATACATGTAATCCGCGCGGCGTCATTTTGCGAAAGCCGCCTCATTGCAGGAACATTTTTTCATCATATGAAAATAGCTAAGTATCAGCACGACGTCCGCGCCTGCCCAGGCGAGTACTTCAGCTAGGAAGACGCCGGTTGCGCCGATCTGCGCCGTCAGCAGCAGGGCGGCGCCTGTGCGCATAATTAATTCCCCGATGCCGGATACCATAGGCCAAAACGTGTTTCCAAGCCCCTGGATGGAGGAGCGGATAATGTAGAGCACATACAGGATTGGCAGGCAGACGCACATAATCGCCAGGTATTCGTAGGCGACAGTGATCGTTTGCTCCATTTCTTCGGCGCTGCCGGATACAAAGCCGCTTAGGATTGCCCGTCCGGACAGCAGCATAACGCCGGAAATGACCAGCGAGGTAAAGACCGCTACTTTTAAGGCCGCGCGTACGCCGGCGTGGATACGGTCCATCCGTTTCGCGCCCAGGTTTTGGCCGACGTAAGTCGTCATCGCAAAGCCGTACGAAGAAGTCGCGATTTCCAGTACGCCGTGCAGCTTGCTGCCAGCTGTAAACCCCGCGATAAAGATCAGGCCAAAACGGTTGACAACGGACTGCACGATCATCCCGCCGCCTGCGATCAGTAGGTTTTGCAGCGCCATAGGGGCGCTCAGTGCAAACATGCTGCGCGCCAGCTGCGCCTGTATGTGAAAGTCGTGCTTTGCCAGGGAAAGCAGCCGGGCGTCCCACATATACCGCAGGCAGAATAAAAACGAACATAGCTGCGCGGCTACGGTCGCGATAGCCGCCCCTTCAATGCCCCAGTGGAAAACCATAACAAATAAAAGGTCTAGGCCTACGTTTGCCACAGAAGCCATGGCCATTGCGCGTAGCGGCGTCTGGCTGTCCCCAAGCGCCCGCAAGATCGCGGCAAGCAGATTGTAGCCTGTGATGACCGGGATGCCGAGCAGGGATATTCTTAGATAGGACATGCTAGAGGGAATAATCGTCTGCGGGGTCTTTAAAAGGGCAAGCAGGCCGCGTGCAGCGGATAGGCCCAACAGCAGCAGCACTATAGAGCATAGGGCGGACAGGACAATGGAATTGCCGATCGTCTGTTGCAGCCGTTT
>CASUON010000325.1 GCA_949457475.1 uncultured Lachnospiraceae bacterium | reverse complement strand
ATTTAACTGCCGGATAACCACCTATTATTTTTCTTTTGATAGTATATCCTGCATATCCTCCGTGAAGGGAACCCCGTATTTCTGCTTGTCCAGGACGGATATTTCCTTCCCAAGCTGCACTTCAATCAATTTCAATTCAGTATCTGCAACCACCGTATGCCGGCAGCCCTCCGGCATCACTACTACGTCCCCAGTCGATACCGGCTGTTCCTTTCCGTCCACGACCGCCCGTCCACGGCCGCTGACGACGACACAGACTTCCCGGCGCCTTGCATGGCTGTGGTAGTTCATGCTGTGCCCAGGGTTGAGCGTCACCTTGACTGTAAGGCCCTCTTCCTCTATATCAATGACTTTAAAGCTCCCCCAGGATTTTTCCGCAAACCGTACCTGCCGGTGCATCTCGTCTACATATGGTTTGATATAAGAGCTCTGCTCCTTGTCAGATACCAGTATCCCTTCCGCGGACGCGGATATGACCACGTCGTGCAGCCCCATGGCAAGTACCGGCACGTCCAGCTCGTTTAAGATATGTACATTGGAACAGGCAGCGTCCATCCGCCCGTTGCCGACAATCGCCTCCCCCATCGCCTCCGACAGCGTATTCCATGTGCCAACGTCCTTCCAGGCGCCGCAAAAGCGCATGACGGACACCCGCGGCTCTTTTTCCACAACCGCATAGTCAAAAGATACTTTGGGGAGGCTTGCGTACGTTTCGGCCAGCGTCTTATAATCGCAATACCCGATCCATGCTTTTGCAATCCCCAATAGATAGGACAGCTGGAACGCAAATACCCCGCTGTTCCAAAGCGCCCCTTTTTCGATATACCGCGCGGCGTCTTCCCGATGCGGCTTTTCCCAGAACGCGGATACCGTGGACACCTCCCCGCTGTGCGCCGGGAGGATATAGCCGTACTTCTCCGAAGGGTAGGCAGGCGCCACCCCCATCAGCACCAGGTTGGCAGACGTCTCCCCAGCCAGCGCGCCAAGCCGGCGCAACGCATGGAAATAACCGTCCTCCACATACGGATCTACCGGGCAGACAACGACCGGCTCGGACGGCTGCACGCCCCTTACATCCGCAAGATAAGCCGCCGCTAAAAGAATTGCCCCAAACGTATCCCTCCTGCACGGCTCGACACAAATCCCGACATCCGTGCCGACCTGGTTATGGAGCGCCGACACCTGCGCCCGGCTGGTCGCGACCGTGACCTCCGCATCCGGGTCTACGGCTTTCAGCTGGCGGTAGACCCGCTGCACCATAGATTCCAGCTGCCCATCCGCCCGTTTGAAAATTTTGAGGAACTGTTTGGAACGGATATCGTTTGATAAGGGCCACAGCCGTTTCCCAGACCCTCCGGAAAGCAGTACGATATTCATAGCATCTGCCCCGCGCCCGGCCGCCCATGCGGCATCTTTTCTAAAGACGTCCTTTGCGGCACTTGCGGCTTTCCCATGGCCGCCCTTTGCGGCACTTGCGGCTTTTCCATGGCCGCCCTTTGCGGCACTTGCGGCTTTTCCATGGCCGCCCTTTGCGGCACTTGCGGCTTTTCCAACGCCGCACTTTGCGGCATCTTTTCTAAAGCCGCCCAATTCGTCCGGAAATCTTCATATGCAAGCAATATGCCCTCTTCCAATTCCGTTGTATAGCTCCATCCCAGCTTCGCTGCTTTTGAAACGTCCAGCAGTTTCCTTGGCGTCCCATTCGGTTTGGAATCATCCCACAAAACCTCCCCCTGGAATCCGACGGTTTGCGCCACAAGAGCGGCAAGCTGCCTGATGCTCACTTCTTTTCCGCTCCCGCCGTTTACAGGCTCGTTGCCGCTATAATGGTCCATTAAAAACACACAAAGGCTGGCAAGGTCGTCCACGTACAAAAATTCCCTAAGCGGGCTCCCGTCCCCCCAGCAGGTAACGCTTGGCGCCCCGGATTGCTTCGCCTCATGGAAACGGCGGATCATCGCCGCCATGACATGGCTATGCGTCGGATGGTAATTATCATTCGGCCCATATAAATTCGTAGGCATAACGGAAATAAAATCAGTTCCATACTGGCGGTTTAAATAGGCGCAATAGCGCAGCCCGCTGATCTTCGCCAGCGCATATGCTTCATTGGTCTGCTCCAGGGCTGACGTAAGCAGGCAGTCTTCCTTCATCGGCTGCGGCGCATGGCGGGGGTAAATACAAGAAGAGCCTAAAAACTCCAGCTTTTTCACCCCGCTTTTCCATGCGGCATGGAGGACGTTTAGTTCCATCATCATATTTTCGTACATAAAATCAGCGGGCGCTTCATCATTTGCTACAATACCGCCGACTTTCCCCGCAGGGTGGAATACGTACGCGGGCCGCTCCGCCGTAAAAAACGCCTCTACCTCAGCCTGGCGGGTCAAGTCCAGCTCTTTGTGCGTCCGCAGCAGCAGGTTTTGGTACCCCTGCCGGCGCAGCTGCCTGACAATTGCCGAGCCTACCATCCCCGTATGCCCCGCGACATAAATCTTTGCACCTTTATCCATAGCTATAAACAACCTTTCCATTTTGTAAAAACGATAACTGCTGCCCTTTTGCCAGTTCCATGTCGTACCTTACCATCCGTTCCACAAGTTCTTCGAACGAGGTCTTTTGCGGGTTCCAGCCCAGCTTTGCAACCGCCTTTTGCGGATTCCCCAAAAGGTTCACCACATCCGTCGGGCGGTAGAAATCCGGCGATACTTCAACAAGCACGCGGCCAGTAGCCTTGTCCACGCCTTTTTCTTGCAATCCACTGCCCCGAAATTCCAGCTCTATGCCGGCATAGTGGAACGCAAGCTGGCAAAATTCCCGTACGCTATGCTGCACACCCGTCGCAATAACAAAATCCTCCGGCGTTTCCTGCTGCAGGATCAGCCACATGCACTCGGCATAATCTTTCGCATACCCCCAATCGCGGAGGGCGGAAAGGTTGCCAAGGCAGAGCTTGTCCTGCTGCCCTAACGCAATACGGCTTGCGGCCAGCGTAATCTTCCTGGTGACGAACGTTTCCCCGCGCCGTTCGGATTCATGGTTAAATAGAATCCCATTACAGGCAAACATCCCATACGCCTCCCGGTATTCCCTCGTAATCCAATACCCATACTGTTTGGCGATGGCATACGGGCTATATGGGTGGAACGGCGTATCTTCCGACTGCGGCACTTGCGCTACCTTTCCATACAGTTCAGAAGTGCTGGCCTGGTAGACCTTGCAGCTTTTTGCCTGCCCCGTCGCCCGGACGGCTTCGAGCACCCGCAGCACACCGGACGCGTCCACGTCCGCCGTATACTCCGCAATGTCAAAACTAGCCTGTACATGGCTTTGCGCCGCAAGGTTATAAACCTCATCCGGACGAACGCCCCCTATGACCTTCACCAGGCTCATCGCATCCCCCAAGTCCCCATAATGGAGGTAAAACCCCGCCTGCCCTTCCAGATGGGCGATCCTCTCCCTGAAATCTACGGACGAACGGCGGATAATGCCATGTACTTCGTACCCCTTTTCCAACAGCAGTTCCGCCAAATAAGAGCCGTCCTGCCCGGTCACTCCTGTAATAACCGCTTTTTTTGCCCTGCCCTTCAATTTACCACCCCTTTCTTTTTATACCAGCACCTTGCCTACAGCCTCCGAAAATACTTCACATGTTTTTTACAGCCTCCGAAAATACTTCGCATATTCTTTATAGCCTCCGAAAATACTTCACATGT
>CASUON010000324.1 GCA_949457475.1 uncultured Lachnospiraceae bacterium | reverse complement strand
GAAGAAGCATATGCAAAAGAAACCGAAGAAAAAGTCAGGGATGTTTTTAAAGATGACAAGAAGATTTCTTATGAGTCAAAACTGGAACGCTACACGGAGATGAAGAACACAGAAAACCAGGTAACGGTATTGGGCAATAGCGCTGGATTCATTATTGCGGTTTTGGCAGTGTTGAATTACTTAAATACGATAGCAGCCAGTGTACAGAACCGTTCTAGGGAATTTGCGGCATTGGAAAGCATCGGGATGACGGCTGGACAAATCAGGAAAATGTTAAGGGCGGAAGGGATTGGATATGCTTTGGTTTCAATCATCTTATCGTTAATGGCGGGGCTTCCAGTCAGCTATATTGTCTTTGATATGACGGCAGCGTACCGGATTTCGTTTACGGTTCCGTGGATGAGGAATCTTATTTTATTTGGCATTGTGCTTGTCTTGTGTATGGCGGCGCCTGTGCTTATCTACCAAAGGACGCAGGGGCAAAGTATTATCGAGCGGCTTAGGAACTGTGAAGATTAGTGATTAATCTTGCTGGTGAAAGCCCAGCCGCGGGTATTTACCGCTAAGCGTAGCGAACGATAAGTCAACTCCAGTAAAACATAATAAATATTGACAAATAACCGATAAATAGTATTATTATAATAGTTAAAATATTACAAAATCTATATGAAAGATGCTTGGATTTTTTAATGCATAACCAGGAGATTCTATCAATAGATGAAGTGTATCAATATAGTAACCAGGAAGAATATGCAGTACAAGGTGTTTGTGAATTTGTGACAGGAGATGGGGGATTTTATATTAGTATTAAAAAAAGTACTTTATTTTTTGTATGTCTATTTTTGGGCATTCAAATTCCTGAAACAAAAATACTAAAAGAAATAGCTGGTTTTTAGGAATTAATTCCATTAATAAAGGTGTAGAAAAGCTGGATAGCAGAAAAGGATATTCGTGTATTATGTTGGAACTTGCCCGAAATAGAAAACGCGGGGCGGCAAAAAATCTGCTTGCCAAATTTGAAGGGGAATGCTGTAACAACCAGCTTGACTGCAGGTACAATGAGAATGGGAATTGTACCTGCAGTGAAACGACGGTAGAAAAAATTTGCGAGGAATTTGTGGAACATGGGTTTGTGAAAAAGAAAGGGGCAAAGTACTATTATATTTTATAAAATGTAGTTATATAGAACCGCAATAACGCTACTAACCGCATTATCATAGAAACGGAAGTAGTCCTTCAGCATTTATCTTAAGGTATTTTTCATCGATCAGTGTTATTTTTTCTACGGTCATCACCCGTTTGCTGTTTACAATCGTCATGTACAATGTTTGTTCCAGGTATTGGCAAATAGAAGTTCTTCATGAGATGTGCAGACACAATAAGATTCGGTATAGCAAGAAAAAACCTATGAATTTAGCAACTATAGAATATTTTCAAAAAATTGTAATATGAAATAAATAGATAAAAGTTAGAAAAATTATGCAAAATACTAATTGCAATTTTCATAAAATTTTGGTAATATTGTACAAATACTATCATATCTCATAAACAAACACGCTCTAGGATAGAGCCTGGTATCACGCAAATAAAGAAGGAGGTATTTTGTATGTATTCGAAAAAATGGAAATGCACAAAAAAGGCAATTTCGCTTATGACAGCTTTCGCTATGCTATCCTCTACGATAGAGGCAGCAGCGATATCCGTATCAGCTGAAATTGTCGGTTCGGACACACAAGCGATTGTGTCCGAAAAATCCAGCCAGCCGGCGGGGAGCGCCCAGTCAACCACGCAGGGGGAAAGTGGCCAAACGGCATCGGACGATCAGTTAACCACGCAGGGGGAAAGTGGCCAGGTTGTGCCAGACACACAGCCAGATACGAAGCAAACGCCGCAAAACACGGATCAGGGGACACAGCCAACTCCGCAGGAAGTAACCAACCCGCCTGTAGAGGACGCCCAGGTAGTAACCTCGCCCGCGATAGAACCGACGAAGCCGGATAAGGAATCAGGTGCGCAAATGGACGGAGTGCCAAACTACCAGGAAGCGTACGACAAAATGATAGCGTTAGAGACAGAGTATCCAGAAGGCAAGTTATGGACGAACTTCGAACCGTATGGTACAAGGGGAGAACTTGGCAGTGCGTACAAATGGAAGGGCGGACCAATCCTAAACAACGTCACCAGCGGGGTGGGTTGCGCTGCATTTGCCTTTATTTTAAGCGACGCCGCCTTTGATACTTTGCCGGCCAGAGTGATTAATAGGGGCAGCTTCAAATATGAAGATGTAAATGTAGGCGATATCCTGCGGATCAATGGGAATAGCCACAGCGTAATCGTGCTGCAAAAAAATGATGCGGGCGTGGTAATTGCAGAAGGCAATTATAATAAGTCTGTCCACTGGCGGCGTGTACTTAGCAAACAGGAAGTTGAGGCTGCGGACTTTATCGTTACACGCTATCCAAAAGGCTACAGCCCAACAGATATCCCTGGAGCTGATGAGGTTGCGGATAGCGGTACGACAGGAAATTTAAAATGGGAGTTGACAAAAGGAGGAACGCTTACTATTTCAGGCAATGGGGGGGTTATGCCTGATTTCTCTACGGAGTCCCTCCCACCATGGAATACGCATAACGATAAAATTCATTCGATCATAATTGAAGATAGTATTACAAGCATCGGGGCTTATGCTTTTTATCAGAGCAAAGCGTCTAGCATACATATCGCTAACAGCGTAACGAGTATTGGACAGAGTGCGTTTTATAAGTCGGAGCTTATGTCTGTAACCATTCCTGGCAGCGTTAAAACGATAGGGAATGATGCTTTTTATATAAATCCAAACTTATTTTCCGTAACTGTTTCCGAAGGCGTAGAAACGATCGGGGAAAGGGCTTTTTACGGCGGCACATCCCTTCAATATATCGATTTTCCAGCAAGTGTTACTGCTATAGGCGCCGCAGCATTTTCGAATTGTAAAATAACCAGCGTAAGGTTTATGCCTGGCGACCAAAAAGTTACTATTGGCGATAATTTATTTATGGAATGTCAGTACCTAACAGATGTAACCCTGCCAAAAGGAGCGGATTGCATTAGCGCTAGTATGTTCGCAGGCTGCATTTCACTTGAGAAGTTGTATATTCCGGCAGGAATTACAAGCGTTAAAGGTGGCGCTCAAACTGGCGGCGGGGGGCCGTTTATGAACTGTAAGAGGTTAATGGAAATCAACTTTAGCGGCAGTGAAGCGACTTGGAAACAAATAGGCGGAGAAAATGCTGTGACGTACTCGGGTATAACAAAAGACAAAGTTCACTTTAACGTCGACTTCCCAGATCCATTTGAGCAAGAGCCAAATGACCCAGGCGACCTTATCGAAGGCGACCATATGCATAACTGGTCGTCTACGGAATGGAGCCACGACGAAACTAGCCACTGGCATGAGTGCAGCGCGCAAGGCTGCCCGGTGACCGACAACAGCGCGAAAGGCAGCTATGCGCAGCATAGCTTCGGCGACTGGGTAACCGATGCAAACGCAACATCCAGCCAAAGCGGTAGTAAGCATAGGGACTGTACAGTATGCGCTTATCGCCAAACAGAAAGCATTCCTGCTACAGGCGGCAGCTCCGGAAGTGGCGGCAGCAGTTCCGGCGGTTCGGGCAGCGGCGGCAGCTCTGGCGGTTCGTGGGGCGGCGGTAGCGGCTCTGGCGGTTCATGGGGCGGCGGTTCGAGCAGCC
>CASUON010000323.1 GCA_949457475.1 uncultured Lachnospiraceae bacterium | reverse complement strand
AAGGGATGGAAAAAGGGATGGAAAAAGGGATGGAAAAAGGGATGGAAAAAGGGATGGAAAAGGAACGGATTTCCGCTATTCAGAGGATCATCCGGGCAGGAGGTTCCAGGGAACAGATTTTGTTATATGGCTATTCTCAGGATGAATATGAAAAGGTGGAGAAAATGCTGTTATAATATACCATAAAGGTAGTGCGGAGAGAGCTAGGTAGATTGTAGGCGATTAACCAGGCTGCGGACATAGGCTTGTAGAAAATGGACATAGTTAGAGTTTTGGAACTAAAAATGAAAGTAACGCGCAGAGAAATAAAAACGTACTAGGAACAGTTTCATCTTGCGGTATAAAAACTAGTTAAATTATAACCCCAAATCCTTGGCGCATCCAATCTATTCAGATGGATAATGACCGGTAGAATCAGGATTATAGTACCTGCCCCAGCGAATTATTTCTCATGACGCGTATCCTTTCTTCTATATTTTATACCATTCATGCGAAAAAAACAAGTCAGAAATGAAATTCTTTCTGTTTTTCTTTGGAAACCATATCTTCCAGGAAGTGTGCGTTCCCTGCACTTCCTGGAAGAGTTTTTCGGGGTTCAGATTTGGAAACGCGACGTGATATCGCGCAGCCGCTCCGCGAGTTCTTTGCAGTTCGTTGTCCGGTGGTAGCTTTCTTGTGTCAATTTTACGACGTTCATGGTCTTTTCTGCAATGTTCCCGACGCCCATCTGGGCGCCGCTGATGGTGCTGTGGATATCTTCCATAGACACGGTAATTTGCGCGATGCTGGATTTGAGCTGGCTTACTTCGTGGTCGGTCTGGTCCATAAATTCTTCAATGTATTGTGCGGCCTCACTGTATTCGTTGCTGGATTCCATAAAGCCGGAATAGTCTTCCATGACTTTTGTACCAAGAAACTGCAGGGTATCGATCAAGCACTTGGTCAGCGTGTCGATGGACAGGTTTACGTTGTCTACGATCGTTAAGATGTCGGTGCTCGTTTCGGTGGACTGGGCGGCCAGTTTTGCGATTTCACTTGCTACGACGCCGAAGCCACGGCCCATATCCCCGGCCCTTGCGGCTTCAATGGACGCGTTTAAAGACAGCAGCGTAGTCTGTTCCGCCATTTCCTGGATCGCGCCTGCGAGGTGGTTGATTTTGGCGACTTCTTTTGCTTTTTCTACAGCTTCGTTGGAGGTATCCCGGATGGAATTGTATAGGTTGATTGTTTCTTGCCGTGCTTTTGTTGTACGGTCTGAGATTTGTACGGTTTTGTTGCGGACGTCTGTAGTTAGGCGCGTGCCGTCTTTGATCTTATCGGCTACGGTAATTACGTTGCCGTTCATGTTTTTAATGTTTGTGTTTACTTCATCGGTGGCCGCCGACGTCTGGGTCATGCTGCTTGCCAGTTCTTCGTTTGTCGCGGAATTATTTTCAGAAGCGTCGTTTACCTGTTCGGAAATATCGTATAACGTGTTGGTGTCGTTTACCAGTGTTTCCGTAATATCGTCCAGTTCTGAGACAATCCCGGTAAGCTGCTGTTTCATATGTACCACCGCTTTGCCCATAACGCCGATTTCATCTTTTGTACGTGGGATTTTATGTTCTGTTTTTAAATTCAAGTCGGAAATATCGTTTATAATTGCGGTCAGGGCGGTAATTGGCCTAGTAATCCTGGAAGTGATAAATAGCCCGGCAAGAAGGGCCAGTACGAGCAGGATGGCTCCGATCGCAAGCGTGTAGGCGCTGATCGTGTATACCGGCTGCAATACGTCTTTTTCGTCCGCCTGTACGACGACGACCCAGTCATTGACGGTGCAGATAAAGGCGACGTAAACGGATGTCCCCTCTACCTCGCATTTCTTTACATCGGCAGTTGTCATATTTCCGTTTTGCAGGTTTTTGACAACTTCTTCCACAACCTCGTTGCCGGATATCTTGGTGCCGATTTTTTCCGCGTCTTTGTGGTATAAATAGGTGCCTTCGGTATCTACTAAGTACGCGTGGCTGGAGTCCATGGTGTTAATGCCTGCGCTGTAGAGGATATATTCCAGGCTGACGTCCAGATTGTTGCGCTCGGTATCGTCATAAAAGCTTTCGTATAAAGTAGCGGATGCGGATACGCAGGTATCATACAAGTAGCTTCTGCATAAATCTTCTATATTTTTCCGGTTGATGAAATATGACACCGCCAGTATTGCGAATATCAGCAAAACAGAAGTAGAAGTGATCAGCAGCGCGATCTTGGATTGAATGGATCTTTTTTTCATGGTATGTCCCCCCCCCTATTACTGTTTGTCTGGCGTGCCCTGTTTTGCAGCTTTTTGCTTGGCCCACTCAGATTTTGCCAGGTCTATTACATCCGCCCAGGTGTATTCCCCGTTGGCATAGTTGAGCAATGCCGAACCAAGGCTGTCTTTGAAGTTCTGGCTTGGAAATGCGGCGAAGATCCATTCTACCGTTTCGGTGCTGCCATCTTCCATGTCTTCAATTACCCCGCGGGCAAGCGGGTTGTCCGGGCGCTCTGCGTCGGAGAAGGTATGGAATGGGGCGATAAAGCCGAGCTGGTTTGTTACATAATTTTTCCCAATATCCGAGCTATAGACCCATTCCATAAAGGCAATGGCAGCCTGCTGTTCTTCTTCTGGGGCTTTGGAATTGACGCTTAGGTAGTTGCCGGTGCCAATGCAAAGGCCTTGTTTTTTCTCGTCCCCAATTCCCATATATACTGGCAAAAATTTTACGTTGTCTTCTAAGACACGGTAGCCGTCGACTTCCTGAATCTGGCCCCATGCCCAGTTTCCGTTTTGTACCATGGCCACTTTTTCCATGGCGAATTCCTCCATGGAATCGCGTACGGTTTTTCTGGACAATTCCTGCGGGGGTGTGCATGAGTGGTTGATATATAAGTCAAACAGTTTTTTGTAATTTTCAGAATAAGTAAAGTCTAAGGTGTCGCTATCGGACACATTTTTGTCTGAAAATTCGTAATAGATCGGCAGGTTTGCCAGGTGCGTCTGCCAGCGCCAGTCTTCGCCGGCCCCGAAAGAAGTGGACGCAAAGACGCCTTCGATGCCGAGTTCTTGTTTATGGCGCGTCATATCTTCTGTAAGCGCCTCCAATTTCTGAAAACTATCGACTTCTTCCATGCTGGAAAAGGAAACCGCTTTCGATGGGAGTGCAAAGTATTTTTGCATGATCGCATCGTTGTAGATAATCCCGTAGCCTTCTACTACGTAAGGGATGCCATACACGCCGTTCCCGCTCTTTACCGCAATGTCTTGATCCAGCAATTGGCTGTACAGCTGGGTATCGCTTAGGTCGCGGCAGTAGTTTTTCCATTCGTTGTAGCCTATTGGCCCGTTAATGTGGAAGAGTGTCGGGGCTTCTTGTTTGGCCATTTCTTCTTTCAGGCGCTGTTCATAATTGCCGTTGGCGACGGTCAGTACTTTGACTTCGGCGCCGGTTTCTTCTTCATATTTTTGCGCCATTTCCCGCCAGACGTCGGCTACTTCCGGTTTGAAGTTCAGATAATATACCGACTGCTGTTGTTTGGATGCCCCGCACCCGCCGGCCAGAATGCCGGCAGCCAGGATGATCGCTGCAATTCCTACTCGTTTCATGAATACATTCCCCCTTGGTTCCCACGTATAAATAGGTATTTTGTTTCGTGCCTGCCGGATGATAGGGCAGTTATCGTATTGGATCAATGTGAATAGCGTATATGCCAATATG